>JADFTO010000236.1 GCA_022560215.1 Pseudomonadota bacterium
GACCTTCCTCGGCGCCTCGGTGCGGCTCGGGCCGGACGACATCGACATCGAGCTGATCGCCGCCTCCCGGCTCACCTACCTGGAGGGCTATCTCTGGGATCCGCCCCGGGCCAAGGAGGCCTTCGTGTTTGCCGCCGCCGCCGCCCACCAGGCCGGCCGCGAGGTGGCGCTCAGCCTGTCCGACCCCTTTTGCGTGGACCGCCACCGGGACGATTTCCGGGACCTGGTGGCCGGTCACGTGGACGTGCTGTTCGCCAACGAAGACGAAATCAAGTCCCTGTACCGGGAGAACACCTTCGACGGGGCCCTGCAAAAGGTGCGCGGACACTGCCGGGTCGCCGCCCTGACCCGGGGAGCCAAGGGCTCGGTGGTGATTTCCGGCGACCAGGTGCACGTGATAGACGCCGACGCCGTGGACCGGGTCGTCGACACCACCGGCGCCGGAGACGCCTACGCCGCCGGGTTCCTGTACGGGCTGACCAGGGAGGCCCCCCTGCACGCCTGCGCGCGCATGGGCAACACCGCCGCCGCCGAGGTCATCGGCCACATGGGCGCCCGCCCCGATGTTCCCCTCAAGGACCTCATCGGCCCGAAGCTGGTTTGACCGGGGCCTCAGAAAACGCCTTTTCAGCGGCCCGCCCGAGAGGCTACCTTCGCCGCCGATGGCATCCATGGCCGATGACGACAGGCGAGCGGCGCTCGGCGGCCGCTTCCGGGCCTCCAGGTTCTGGCGGGCGTTTCCGGCGGGCATGCGGCGGCGCTGGTGGCTGTTCCGCGCCTTCGACCTGATCGCCCGCCACTGGCCGATTCCTAAGGAGCGCCGGGGCCTGCTCGTGGTGCGCATGGACGGCATCGGGGACATGGTGCTGTTCCGGGACAGCCTGGATCATTACGCGGAAGCCTTCCACGTGGATAAGTCCGACATCTGGGTGCTCGGCTGCGCCAGCTGGGGGTCCGTCGCGGACCGGGTGTTCGAGGGCTACCGGGTGCGCGTCATCGATGAACACGCCTTCGCCCGGAGGCCCCTCTACCGGTTCCGCATATCGGTGTGGGTGCGCCGGCTGGCGCCCGCCGCCGTGGTCTGCGATTCCTATTTCCGCCGCGCCCTCATGGCCGACAGCCTGGTCTGGGTGGCGGGCGCGCCGAGGACGGTGGTCTCGCTCCCCTACATCTCGGAGCGCACCCGCCCCGAATACACCTGGTACCTGAGCCAGGTGGACGAGATCATCGACACCGGCGTCTATCCCACCCACGAGGTGATCCGCCACCACCGGTTCGTGTCCCGGCTCTCGGGCCGCGAGATCCCGCCCCGCCCGCCCGCCATCCCCTGGCGCCCCGCCCCGCCGCCGGTGGAGGACGGCGCCCCTTACGTGGTCCTCAACCCGGGCAGCAACGAGCCCGGCCGGCGCTGGCCCCACGCCGGCTACGCGGCCCTGGCCCGGCGGCTCCTGGACGGGGGCTACCGGGTGGCCGTGATCGGCAAGGGGGACGAGGACCTGGGCGAGCTCAGCGCCCTGCCGGTGATCGATTTGAGCGGCCGCACCACCGTGGCCCAGCTCATGGACCTTCTGGCCTCGGCCGCGGCCGTCATCAGCAACGATTCGGGGCCCGCGCACTTGAGCATCGCGCTCGGCGCGCCGACGGTGGTCATCGTCGGCGGCGGCCACATGGGCTGCTTCGTGCCCTACCCCGATGGCGTGGCCCCCGATCACGCCCGCTTCGTCTTCCACGAGATGGAGTGCTACCATTGCTTCTGGCGGTGCACCAAGCGCGCCGCGGAAGGGGATGTCTTCCCGTGCATCGGCACCATCGCCGAAGACCAGGTCTGGGACGCCTTGCAGGGTCTGCTGGGCGGTGACAACCATGGGCAATGAATTCGAGGCCACCTACCGCCGCTTCAAGGCGTACGCCACCCCGGTGCTGGCGGCCAAGCACGTGAGGCGCTTCGACGACGAATTCTGGACCCCCGCCGGCTGCGCAGCCAACATGTCGGTCCTCGAGGTGGGCTGCGGCACCGGCCTCTTCCTGGCCTACCTGGAGGCCAAGGGGCTCGGCGACTTCCTCGGCATCGACAAGGACCCGGCCCTGGCCGGCCACCTCCCCGCGACGGTCGCCGGCAAGGCGCGCTTCGTCGATGTCTGGGAATTCCTGGAGCAGGGAGCCGACGGGCGCCGCTTCGACCGCGTCGTCATGACGGACGTGCTGGAACACTTCACGCCCTCGGATGCCGTCCGCCTGCTCAGGGCATTGGCCGGCGTCCTCAACGGCGGCGGCCGGGTCGTGGTCAGGGTGCCCAACATGGGATCGCCCTGGGGGGCCGGCTACCAGTACGGGGACCTTACCCACAAGTCGGCCTATACCCCCGACAGCATGCGCCAGCTGGCGCTGGCCGCCGGCTACGCGTGCCCGGCCGTCTACCCCCACCGGCAGGGCAGCCCCGCGCGCCGGGTCCTGGACCGGGCGTTCCACGGCCTCCTGTCCCGCATCCTCATGTCGCCGCCCGAGATCTGGTCGGCCAACTTCTACGCCATCCTGGAGCCGGCGGAGCGATGACGCCCGAGGCCCGGCCGGGGATCGGGACGGCGCCGGCGATTTGGGAAGCGGGCCCGTGAAGACCTGGGCGGCGTCGGCGAAGGTCTATCTGGACCGCCGGATGCTGGTCATCCTGTTCCTCGGGTTCTCCAGCGGCCTTCCGTTGCTGCTGGTGTTTTCCACCCTTTCCGTGTGGCTTAAGATCGAAGGCATCTCGCTCACCGCCATCGGCCTCTTCTCCCTGGTCAGGACGCCTTATACGTTCAAGTTCCTGTGGGCGCCGCTGATCGACCGCATCACCCTGCCTGTCCTCGGCCGGCTGCTGGGCCGGCGGCGTGGCTGGGCCATCGTCATTCAGGCGGTGCTGATGGTGTCGATTCTTGCGCTCGCGTCCACCAGCCCGGCGGAGAATCCCGCCGCGACCGCGTTTTTCGCCCTCCTGGTCGCCTTCTTCTCCGCCAGCCAGGACATCGTCATCGATGCCTACCGGGTGGAAATCCTCGAAGACGACGAACAGGGCGCGGGCGCCGGCACGATTGTCCTGGGCTATCGCATGGGCATGCTCGCCGCGGGCGCCGGCTCCCTGTGGCTGGCCTCGGTCTTCACCTGGAACCAGGTCTACACCATCATGGGTATCCTGGTGGCGGTGGGCATGGTCACCATCCTGGCGGCGCCCGAACCCCGGACCATCGGATCGGCGCGGACCGCCGAAGCCGAGGAGGAACGCATCCACGGGTACCTGGCGTCGGGCATGTCGCCGAAGCCGGCGCGTCTGCTGGCTTGGTTCTACGAGGCCGTGGTCGCGCCCTTCCGCGATTTAACGACCCACTCGGGGTGGGGCTTCATCGTCCTGTTCATCATGCTGTACAAGCTGGGCGAGGCGTATCTCGGCGTCATGGCCAATCCGTTTTACGTGGAGATGGGGTTTACCACGGTCGAGATCGCCAATGTCAGCAAGGTGTTTGGCCTCGGCGCGACCATCGCGGGCGGCCTTATCGGCGGCGTCATGGTTAGCCGGCTGGGGATCATGCAGACCCTGTTGATCTGCGGCGTGCTCCAGATCGCCGGCACCCTCATGTTCGTCCTCCAGGCCCTGGCCGGCCACAGCTTGCCCATGCTCATGGTGACCATCGCGGCGGAAAACGTCACCTCCGGCATGGCCACGTCGGCCTTCGTCGCCTATCTGTCGTCTTTGTGCAACCAGGCCTACACGGCGACCCAGTACGCGCTGCTCTCCTCGCTCATGGCTTTCGCCCGGGACGTGCTGTCGGCGTCGGCCGGGTGGATGGCCGATTACCTGGACTGGATCGGCTTTTTCTTGTTCAGCGCCGCGGCCGCCGTGCCGGGCCTTCTCGTGCTGCTGTGGCTGATGCGCCGGTTCCCCGCCGGGCCCGCGGCCGCCGGCGCCCGGTAAGGGAGAACCGCCAT
>JADFTO010000237.1 GCA_022560215.1 Pseudomonadota bacterium
GGCTTTTCTTGCCGTGGGGCGGATTGCTTTCCCGCGCATTTCGCCCGGGCCGCTCCCTCGGCGCTGCAGAGCTCATAGAGGAGGCCGATCACCTTTTCGGCTTCCTTGCTGGCGAGGCTGTAATAAATCTGTTTGGAATCGCGGCGCGTCGCCACCAGTTCGTCGGCCCTGAGCCGCGCCAGCTGCTGGGACAGGGTCGGTTGGCGAATGCCCAGGACGTTCTCCAGTTCGCCGACGTTTTTCTCCCCCTCGGCCAGGGCGCGGAGGATCACCAGGCGGTTTTCATTGGCCAGCGCCTTCAAAAATCCGCTCGCCCGTTGCGTGCTATCAAAAATGTCGTCCATAAGTCACCCTTCCCCAAACAATGGAGTCATTTTCAGCCGCTACCCGCGTGATCGGCCATCCGGTCAATCAGGCATATATATATTCTATTAACAGAATATGTATGTAATTACAATGTTTTTAACCAAAACTTGTTGGATAATTTTCGCCGCCCTCGGTTGCGGCGAGAAGCGGGGTTGATCTGCTCAAAGGCAAGGTAGGCTGCTCGGCCTGTTATTCCGGATCGAGATTCGCCGACGACAAGTCGCACAACATCGACGTGCCGGAGAACCAGGCGATCAAGAATTGGCGCCGCGCCGTAAAGGGAGGCCGGTACCGCCCCTACCAGTAGCGCATGGCCTGGCGATAGATGCCGGCGAGGTCGTCCCGGCTCACCTCGCGGGGGGCCATGACCAGCGGGCGTTGCTGGGCGTAGGCGCCTTCGGCGAGCGCCGGCACGTCGTCATCGCCGTATCCAAGCTCGGCGATCCCGTGGGGCAGCCCCGTCTCCTTCATCAGGCCGATGAACGCCTGGGCCAGGATTTCTCCCGCCTCATCCGGCGCCGCGCCGGCCACCTCCGCGCCGAGCGCCTTCGCCGCCTCCAGGTGGCGGTCCGGCGCCGCCGGCGCGGTGAAGCGGAAGGCCGCCGGTGAGTTGATCACGACCGCGATCCCGTGCGGCACCATGGGGTCCAGTTCCTCGTAACCGTGGGCGGTGAACTCGTGCTTCAGGGTGGCGATCGAATAGGACATGGCGTGGGGGACGTGAACGCCGGCGCTGCCGAAGGCCAGGCCGGCGAGGGTGGCGGCGAACATCAGCTGGTGGCGGGCCTCCTTGTCGCCCGGGTTTTTGACCGCGCGGGCCAGATAGCGGCCGCCCAGTTCGATGGCGGCGATGGAGCCGATGTCGTTATACGGGGTCGCCCCTTGGTAGGGCGGGCGCCGGCCGGGGTGATGCGGACGCCGCCGGCTGGTGAAGGGACGGGCGGTGTAGGATTCCACGGCATGGCTGAGGACGTCGAACCCGGTGGAGGCGACCACGCCGCCGGGCAGGCTTTCGGTCGTCGCCGGATCGACAATGGCCATGGTGGGCTTCAGGAGCGGCGAGGCGATCCCGGTCTTGAGGCCGGCGTCCTTGAGATCGACGACGATAATGCCCGTGGTCTCGCTGCCGGTGCCGCAGGTGGTGGGACACGCGATGTGCGGCTTCAGCGGCCCCGGAATGGGCTTGGCCCGGCCGATGGGGGCGTTGACGTAGGCCATCAGGTCGTCCGGGTGGGTGGACAGCAGGTTCGCCGCCTTGGCCGTGTCCATCACCGATCCGCCGCCGATGGAGACGAAGCCGTCGAATCCGCCATCGGAGGCGAAGCGCGCCGCCTCGTCGATGGACTCGCTGTTGGGCTCGCACCGGGCGTCGTCATAGACGGCGAAATCCACGCCCGCGGCGGCGAGGGATTCCCGGGCCGTCCGACCCGGGGCCGTCTCCGACACGTTGCGGTCGATGAAAAGCGCCGCCCGTTTGATGCCCAGCATGGCCGCGTCCTGGCCGAGCTCGGCGAGCGCGCCCAGGCCGAACTTCATGGCGCACGAATTCACGGTGAACACCGTCTCGCCGCCGTCCCGGGGGGTGAAGTAAGGTGTCATGACCGTCCCTGTCCCCATGAACGCGGGGCTAGTCCCCGGGCGGGGTTTCGTCGCCTTCGCCGAGGGCGCGCTGCATGATCACCGAATCCACCCAGCGCCCCAGCTTGAATCCCACGGAGCGGATGTTCCCCGCCGGCTGGAAGCCCATCTTGGCGTGCAGGTCGATGGAAGGCGTGTTGCCGCAATCGCCGATGACGGCGACCATCTGGCGGTAGCCGAGCGCCCGGCAGCGCTCGATCAGGTCGCCGAGCAGGACCCTGCCGACGCCGAGCCGCATCGACTCGGGCGCCACGTAGACGGAGTCCTCCACCGAGTAGCGGTAGGCCGAACGGGACCGGTAGGGGGCGGCATAGGCGAATCCCTTTACCCGTCCGTCCACCTCGGCGGCCAGATAGGGCAGTCCAAGATCGAGAATGGCGGCGCGGCGCCGGGCCATCTCGGCCTCGTCCGGCGGCGTCTCCTCGAAGCTGGCCAGGCCATGGGCGACGTGATGGGCATAGATGGCCTGGACGGCGGCCATGTCCTCGTCGGCGGCGTCGCGAACCAGGGGCCGTTGGGCTTTCCGGGCGGCGGCCCCGCTCATGCCGCCGCCGCGAGTTGCCGGGCCGCGCCGAGCAGGTCCTCGATGAGCCGGCCCATCCTGGCGCTGAGCTCGCCGAAGCCGTTGCCCCGGGTCACCTTGTCCTCGTTCATGTAGAGGGCCCGGTTGATCTCGATCTGGATGGCGTGCCGGCCGTCCCCGGGCGTGCCGTAATGGCGGGTGGTGTAGCCGCCCGCGTAGGGGACGTTGCGGGTCACCTGATAGCCCAGCGCGTGCAAGGCCCGTTCCGCCGCTTCCGTGACCAGTCCAGCGCACGAAGACCCGTGGCGGTCGCCGAGCACCATGTCGACGCGCTGGCGGCCGGGATCGCTGTCCATGGGGCCGCCCACGGACGGCATGGAGTGGCAATCGACGAGCAGGCAGACGCCGAAGCGACGGCGGGTGGAGTCCACCAGGGCCTCCAGGGCCCGGTGATAGGGAATGTGACAGGACTCGATGCGCCTTCTCGCGTCCTCGAAGCGGAGCTTGCCGCCGTAGATCTCCTCGCCGCTGGTGACCACCCTGGCGACGGTGCCGAGCCCGGCGGATATGCGCGCCGATGAGGTGGTGACGTAATCGGGGAGCGGGTCTTCGAACATGGACGGGTCAAGCTCGAAGGCCTCCCGGTTGGGGTCCACGTAGGCCCTCGGGAAATGGGCGCGCAAAAGGGGCGCCCCGGCGCCGGGGGCGGCGGCGAAGATCTCGTCCACGAAGGCGTCCTCGGATCGCCTGAGGGTCACCGCATCCAGCCGCGACTCGGTAAGGAAGCCGGGCGTGTAGTCCCGGCCGCTGTGGGGGGAGGCGAAGACCACGGGCACGGTCTGTTCCGCCGGCTCCAGGATTTCGAAGGGGCTGGAAATCCGATCCGAGGTCTGGTCCGTATCCACTGCCTCGAGGGGGGGCAAGGTTTTCTCCCGGGTCCGCGCCGCCCCGGGGCGGCGAAGGGGTTGTGTTAACCCGCTTGGGGGGTCGGAGCAATGGCTAACTTTGCCGGCCCAGGCCCGTCCGTGGCGGGCTTGCCAAGCCGCCTGGATGGGACTAAAAGCGGCTTTCCCGGGCGCCAGACGGCGTCTTTGCCTCGTAGGGCGCGTAGCTCAGCGGGAGAGCACCTCGTTGACATCGAGGGGGTCGCTGGTTCAATCCCAGCCGTGCCCACCATCGAAAGCTTAGGGAAACCTAGGCTTTCGCCATTCCAGGGTTTTTGCCCTTCATGGCCGGCACCTGCGTCGGCGTCACCAAGCTGGCCCTCGGCATCCGGGCCCCGTTTGTCCTCACCCCCTGGCGGCTGTATCGGTTGTTGAAAAGGGTGGCTTGATTCGGCTGGACGAAAACCCCGCCCAGGCGAACAAATGACCAATTGCCGGCGGGGATCGGAAAGGGGTAAGGTGCTCCACCC
>JADFTO010000043.1 GCA_022560215.1 Pseudomonadota bacterium
CCGCCGGTCCAGCCCGTGTTGAGCAACCAGACATCTGCACCATGCTTTGAGACGCGATCAGCGAGCATCCTTGCGTACGCGCCCGGCTGGCGCGGGAGGAATGGGCCACCAAAGCCCGGGCTGAAGTTGGGCTGGGGCTCGGTGACACCCGCCTCGGTGCCCGCGAGTTTGGACGTGTACCCGTTGATGAAGTAGTACGACGCCTGCTCGGGGCTGAGCCGGCTGACCGGCGGCAGGACGCCGAACGCGTCCGCCGTCAGGAAGATCACGTTCCTCGGGTGCCCGCCCACGGACGGGATCACCGCGCCGGGAATGAAATCCACCGGGTACGTGACACGCGTGTTCTCGGTGATCGAGCCGTCGTCGTAGTCCGGCGCTCGGCTGTCGTCCAGGATGAGGTTCTCGAGCACGGAGCCGAAGCGGATGGCGTTCCAGATCTGAGGCTCGCCCTCCTTCGACAGCTTGATGCACTTGGCGTAACAGCCGCCCTCGAAGTTGAACACGCCGCCCGGCCCCCATCCGTGCTCGTCGTCGCCGATCAGGGTGCGCGACGCGTCCGCCGAGAGCGTGGTCTTGCCGGTTCCCGACAGGCCGAAGAAGATGGCCACGTCGCCGTCCGGCCCAACATTCGCCGAACAGTGCATGGGCAGCACGCCGCGGGGCGGCAGCATGTAGTTGAGAACCCCGAAGATGGACTTCTTGATCTCGCCGGCGTAGCCCGACCCGCCGATGAGCACCAGCTTGTTCTCGAAGCTGACGGTGATGACGGTCTCGGAATTGGTGCCGTCCTCTTCCGGAGTGGCGAGGAATCCGGGAGCCTGGATGACGGTGAAGTCGGGGATGAATTCCCTCAACTCGCCGGCGTCCGGCTGGATGAACATGTTGCGGGCGAACAGGTTGTGCCAGGCGTGCTCGGTGACCACCCTGATGCCCAGGCGGTGTTCCGGGTCGGCGCCCGCGTGGCAGTCCTGGACGAAGAGCTGGCGGCCTTCCAGATAGTCGAGCATCTTTTGTCGCAAGCCCTCGAACTTCTCGGGCGCCATGGGGCGGTTGACGTCGCCCCAGTCGATGGAGTCCCTGACGGAGTCCTCTTCCACGGTGAACTTGTCGTCGGGCGCCCGGCCCGTGTGCCGGCCGGTGACGGTGACCAGGGCGCCGTCCACCGAGGCCGTCCCCTCTCCCCGGCGCAGGGCTTCCTCGTAAAGGGCGGCGGAGGAATAATTCCAATGCACCGTGCCGGCCTTGACGATGCCGTGGTTTTCCAGCCCGTGGCGGCTGACCACGGGACCGATATCTTTCATCATTCCCCTACCCCTCGAACGGTTCCAGAAGCGGAAGGGACGATAGGACGGGGACGGCCCAAAGGCAACCGGAAGGATGGGCCGGGAAGCGGAACTTCTAGGGCCCCGTCCGGGCTTGGCCGAGCCGGCGGTAGACGTAGCCCGCCGCGCCCCCCAGCAGCAGCCAGAACAGGCCTGAGGTGACCAGGGATACCACCACGAACTCGGCGGCCAGTTCCGCCGGCAGGGGGCCGGAAGCGGCCTCCTGGGCCGGCGCGCCGACCAGGTGGGGAAGGACGACCAGCGCCCCGCCGAGCACCCTGGCGAGAACGGGACGGGCGAGGAAGATCAGTCCCAGGCCGGCAAGCGTGGCCGCCGCCGTCGCCAGCCACCAGGCCTGGCGCTGGCCGAGATCGGCCGCCTGCATGCCGGGGACCTCGGGCGGCAGCCCCAGGGACGGCGCCAGGGAGAAGGCGGCGTATCCCCCGAGGCCCCAGAGCAATCCCTCCCGCCAGTCCACGTCCCGGCCGCTCAAGGCGAAGGCGGCCGCCAGCATCAGGGCGAACCCGACGGCGGTGATCACGTCGGTGATCAGGGTGTAGGCATGGCGCCCGTAGCCCTCGTCGGGAGACACCTCTGCGGCCGCGCCTCCGGCCGCCGCCTCGTAGGTCTCCGCCTCCAGGATCAGGGGCACGGCCTTGACCATGTGGGCCCCCCAGATGAAGAGGCCGGCAATGAAGCCGGCGGCCAGTGCCGTGACGAAAATGCGTCCGAACACTCGCCCCCCCCTCAGTGACAGGGGAAGGCGAGGGCGTGGCGAGTGTCGTGGGCGAAATCGTGGATCGTCAAGGGGTGGGCGAAGCCCGCGCCGTAGACCAGGAACACGCCGATGCAGGCGGCCATGATCGCAGGCAGGATTGCCGACGCGCGGCGGATCTGTCGGGAGTCCGCGGGATAAGGAATGGTTTTCAAATCATCGACCTCTGTCAGGTATGTGGCCTCGACAAACCCGCGCTTCAACGGGCGGGGGCCGGGTTCCCGTTAATCCCCCTTAGCGGAGAGCCGTCGAAATGACTATAATTTCGCCACAAACGCGCCGTCAATTGATAATGGCTCGAAGTCCGTGGAGTTATGTTCATGCGCCCCACCATCGCACTCGTCGACGATGACCGCAACATCCTGACCTCGGTATCCATGGCCCTGGAGGCCGAAGGCTTCGAGGTGCATACCTATGCCGACGGCAGCGCCGCCCTGGAGGGCATGGTCCGGACGCCGGTGGACCTGGCCATCCTGGACATCAAGATGCCGCGCATGGACGGCATGGAGCTGCTGGAGAGGCTGCGCCGGAAGGGCAACCTTCCGGTGATCTTCCTGACCTCCAAGGACGACGAAATCGACGAGGTCCTGGGTCTTCGCATGGGCGCCGACGACTACATCAAGAAACCCTTTTCCCAGCACCTCCTGATCGAACGAATCCGCGCCGTGCTGCGCCGGCACGGCCTGGCGGCCGCCGGTTCCGAAGAGACGGGCGAGGTCATGCGGCGCGGCGAGCTGACCCTCGACCCGGCGCGTCATCTGTGCACCTGGCGGGGCGGCGGGATTGACCTCACGGTGACCGAGTTCCTGCTCTTGCAAGCCCTGGCCAAGCGCCCCGGCCACGTGAAAAGCCGCGACCAGCTGATCGACGCGGCCTATGGCGAGCACATCTACGTGGACGACCGCACCATCGACAGCCACATCAAGCGCCTGCGCAAGAAGTTCAAGGCCGTGGACTCCGATTTCGCCCACATCGAGACCCTCTACGGAGTCGGCTACCGCTATCGCGGCGACTGATACCAAAGGTCACCGATAATGACCAGGGGGACACATCGACGGGCGCGCGCCTTCTCCCCCCTGACCAGGCGGATCCTCGCCGTCAACGTGCTGGCGCTGGCCATTCTGGTGGCCGGCCTTCTGTACCTCGGCGAGTACCGCAGGAGCCTGATCGAGACCAAGCTCGAATCCTTGAGGATACAGGCGGAATTGTTCGCCGCCGCCATCGGCGAGGGCGCCGTCACCCCCGACCAGGGCTCGGGCCAAGACCTGCATCGCGAGATCGTGCGCCAGATGGTCCGGCGCCTTGTCGAGACCACCGACAATCGCGCCCGCCTGTTCGCCCTCGATGGCAGGCTGCTGGCCGACAGCCGGCTGCTTCTCGGGCCCGGCGGCATGGTCCAGATCGAGGAGCTGCCGCCGCCGGAAGACGGTGAGGGATTGGCGGGCGCCGTCTTCGACCTCTACGACCGGCTGATGGCGAGTCTGACGGGAAGCGATCCCCTGCCCCCCTACCGGGAGAACCCTCGGCAGCGCGCCGGCGACTACGAGGAAGCGGCCCAAGCCCTTACCGGGGAGGGAATGGCGGCCGTGCGCTCCCTGTCCCGCGGCGGTATGATCCTCAGCGTCGCCGTGCCCGTGCAGCGCTACAAGCAGGTCCTGGGCGCCCTCATGCTGTCCAAGGGGTCCCGGGACATCGACGAAGCCCTGCTCCAGATGCGCGTGGACATCCTCAAGGTGTTCGCCGTGGCCCTGGCGGTGACCGTCGCCCTGTCGATGTATCTGGCGGGCACCATCGCCCGGCCCATCCGCCGTCTCGCCGACGCCGCCGAGCGGGTGCGCCAGGGACTGAGCCGCCTTCATACCATTCCCGACTTCGCCGGACGCGGCGACGAGATCGGCGATCTGGCTCTCAGCCTGAAAGACATGACCGAGGCCCTGTGGCGGCGCATGGACGCCATCGAGTCCTTCGCCGCCGACGTGGCCCACGAGATCAAGAACCCCCTCACCAGCCTGCGCAGCGCCGTGGAAACCGCCGCCCGGGTGAAGGACCCGGACCAGCAGCGGAAACTGATGGCCATCATCCAGGAGGACGTGCTGCGCCTGGACAGGCTGATCAGCGACATCTCGGACGCCTCGCGCCTGGACGCGGAGCTGTCCCGCGCCGAACAGGCGCCGGTGAATCTCGGCCTCATGCTGGCCACCATCGTCGAAGTGCACGAGGCCTCGGCCGTCCCCGGCAATTGCACACTCCGCCTGGAATGCGGCGACGGACTGGTGGTCAACGGGATGGACAGCCGCCTGGCCCAGGTCTTCCAGAACCTCATCGCCAACGCCTTTTCCTTCAGCCCCCCCGGCGGCGGCGTCACCATCGCCGCCTCGGGCGACAAGGACTTCGTGGAGGTGAAAATCGACGACAACGGCCCCGGATTCCCCGAAGGCAAGGAAGAAACCATCTTCAAGCGTTTCTACACCGAACGCCCGAAAGGCGAGAAGTTCGGCATCCACAGCGGGCTCGGTCTCAGCATTTCCAAGCAGATCATCGAGGCCCACGGCGGCACCATCATGGCCGAAAACCGCCATGACGGGGAAGGTCGCGTCACCGGCGCCCGCTTTTGCGTGCGGCTGCCCCGGCTTTGAGCAAAACGGGCCGGATCAAAGGAGGCCGAGCGCGCCGAGATCCGAGCGCAGCCGTTCCGGGCCGTCGAACAGGATGCCGTGGAAACCGAGGGCACGGGCGGCATCTACGTTTTCGGCCAGATCGTCGATGAAGACCGCGTCTTCGGCCCGGATGCCGTGGGTGTCGAGCAGGTGCTCGAAGATGCGCCGGTCGGGCTTGATCAACTCCACCTCGCCGGAGACCACGATGCCCTCGAACCAGTCGATGTAATCGTAAAGGGAACGGACGATGGGAAACGTCTCCGCCGGCCCGTTGGTGAGGCAGAAGAGCGGCCATCCCCGGGCCTTGAGGTCGGCCATGATCTCCACCGTGCCCTCGATGGCGCCCCGGAACATTTCCGTCCACCGGCCGTAAAAGGCGTCGATGAGTTCGGCCTTGTCCGGGTGCTGGGCCTTGACCTCGGCCACCGCCTCGGCGATGGGGCGCCCGGCGTCCTGGCGGACGTGCCAGGCCCGGGTGCAGACCGTGCCCAGGAAGTCCTCCATGGCGCGCTCGTCGTCGAACAGCTTGCGGTAAAGATAGCGCGGGTCCCAGTCGTAGAGGACGCCGCCCAAGTCGAAGACGACGGTGCTCGGCCCTCCGGTCATGCGGGTGTGTCCTCGTTTCAGGGGTTGCAAATGCGCGGACGCCATATGCATGGGCCCGGGGCCCGAAGGCAAGGGAAATCCCGCGCCCAGAGCGCTAGTTGACAGCCGCCGCCCGGGCCTCCACCCTCCCCGCCCATGGAACAGGTTCACGCAACCTGCGTCGAGATCGGGGGCACGGGCGTGCTGCTCCGCGGGCCGCCGGGGAGCGGCAAGTCGGACCTGGCCCTGCGCCTGATCGACGGCGGCGCCGGGCTGGTCGCCGACGACCGGGCCGACCTCGACCTGGAAGGGGGCCGCGTGGTGGTCACGGCCCCGCCTGAAATCGCCGGGCTGTTCGAGGTGCGCGGGCAGGGCGTCAGGCGCGTGGCCCGGGTCGAGCGCGCGGTGCTCGGGCTGGTGGTCGACCTGGTCCCGCCGGAGCGGGTGGAGCGCCTGCCCGAGGCCGCTCATTGCGAGGTTCTCGGCGTCACCCTGCCGCTGGTCCGGCTGGCCCCCTTCGAGGCCTCGGCGGCGGCCAAGGTGCGCCTCGCCGCCGGTTCCTCGAACCCCCTCGCGTGACGGGACTCCGGGCGGGGGATATAATGCGCCTTAAGTGAAGAATCCCCCTGAACGGCGGCGTGAGGGACGAAGGCCATGAGTTGCCGGACACAAACGGCGTCCAAGGACCGGGCGAGCACCCCGGAAGGCGGCTCCCGGGCGCGCGTGGTCCTGGTCACGGGCATGTCCGGCGCCGGCAAGACGACGGCGCTCAAGGCCCTGGAGGACATGGATTACGAGGCCGTGGACAACGTCCCCCTGTCGCTCCTCAACAGCCTGGTGGCGCCGGTCCGGCGGGGGGCGCCAGACTTCCGGCGCCCCATGGCCATCGGCGTCGACATCCGCACCCGGGATTTCGGCGTCGAACCTTTCCTCGACGCCATCGACAGCCTCCGGGCCGTTGACGGCGTCGACGTCAGGGTCCTGTTCCTGGACTGCGACGACGTGGTGCTCAGCCGCCGCTACGAGGAGACCCGCCGCCGCCATCCCCTGGCAGGGGACCGTCCCGTCCCGGACGGCATAGATCACGAACGCACCCTGGTCGCGCCCCTGCTCGACCTCGCGGACCTGGTGGTGGACACCAGCGAACTGGCGCCGGGGGCCCTCAAGCACATCCTCCAGGGCCACCTGGGCCACTCAACCGGGTTAACCATTTTCGTCACCTCCTTTTCGTACCGCCACGGGCTGCCCCGCATGGCCGACCTGGTGTTCGACGTCCGTTTCCTCGCCAATCCCTTTTACCGGCCGGAACTGAAGGACCTGGACGGGCGCGACCCGGCCGTCGCCGATTTCATCTCCTCAGACGGCGGGTTCGGGCAGTTCTTCGATGGCGTCACCGGCCTGCTCGAACCCCTGCTGCCCCGCTACGTCGAGGAGGGCAAGAGCTATCTCACCATCGCCGTCGGCTGCACGGGCGGCCGCCACCGCTCGGTCTTCGTCGCGGAGGCGCTGGCACGCTGGCTGGAGGCCCTGGGCCGGACCGTCCAGGTGCGCCACCGGGACTTGGCGGAATGAGGGTTTTTTTTGGGGAACGGCTTTTTGGTGATAAGGTGGCCGGGCCAGCGGCAACGGCCCGCTGAATCACGATTCGGAGGAATTCGATGCCATGATCGGCATGGTGCTTGTAACCCACGGCCGCCTGGCCGAGGAATTGATTTCCGCCCTCGAGCACGTGGTCGGCCCCCAGCCCTCCGTCAGCACGGTGTGCATCGGCCCCGACGACGACATGGAGCAGCGGCGCAGGGACATCCTGGAAAACGTGGACAAGGCGGACGAAGGCGGCGGCGTGGTGGTGTTGACCGACATGTTCGGGGGCACTCCTTCCAACCTCGCCATCTCGATCATGGACAAGGCCAACGTGGAGGTCATCGCCGGTGTCAACCTGCCCATGCTCATCAAGCTGGCCAGCGTGTGCAAGACCGAATCCCTGGCCGAGGCCGTGGCCAGCGCCCAGGAGGCGGGACGCAAGTACATCAACATCGCCTCGCAGCTGCTGGCCCAGGAGCAGAAATGATCCCGGCCGGACCAGGTCATGCCCCCCAGGGACGCTGAACACCCCGGCGGCGGCCAGGCCCAAGGCGGCCCGCCGGGCGGCATCCGCCGCCGGGTCACCATCGGCAATCAGCTCGGCCTTCACGCCCGGGCCGCCTCCCGGTTTGTCCAGCTGGCAGGCAGCTTCGTCGCCGAGATCACCGTCACCAAGGGAGCCCAGACCGTTCCCGGCATCTCCATCCTGGGGCTAATGATGCTGGCCGCCTCGCCGGGCGACGCCATCGAGATCGGCGCCGCCGGGCCCGAGGCCGAAAAGGCCGTGCGGGCCCTTTCGGCCTTGATCGAAAACAAATTCGAAGAGGACTGACAGGCCGTTGCCGGAATCAGAAAACAGGTTCAAGGGGCTCGGCGTCTCATCGGGCATCGGGATGGGCGTGGCCCATGTCCGCGAGAGCGGCGCCGTCACCGTGCCCATCTATTCCATCCCGGCATCGAAGGTGGACGCCGAACTCGGCCGCCTGAAAAAGGCGGCGACCCTTTCGCGCCACCAGATTAACCAGATCCGGACCAAATCCAAGGAAGGGGCGGCGGCGGAGGAATTGGGCTATCTGCTCGATGCCTATATCCACATGCTCAAGGATTCCCGTCTGGTGCGCGGCGCCGAACGCCGCATCGCCGAAGATCACCTCAACGCCGAAGGCGCGGTGCAAGCCGAAGTCGCCGAAATCGGCGACGCCTTCGCGGCCCTCGACGATCCTTATATCGCGGCCCGCTTCGACGACATCCGGGCGGTCACCAACCGGCTCCTGCTGAACCTGACCAAGGGAGCCCAAAGGCCGATCGCCCTGGTGCCCAAGGGGAGCGTGATCGTCGCCGAGGAGCTGTCGCCGGCCGACACCGCCCTTCTCGATCCCCACCGGGTCGCCGGCATCGCCACCCAGCTCGGCGGCCCCCAAAGCCACTCCGCCATCATGGCCCGGGCGCTCGGCCTGCCCGCCGTGCTCGGCACGCCGGGTCTCCTGGACTGCGTTAACCCGGGCGACCACATAATCGTCGACGGCGACAAGGGCACCGTGGTCATCAATCCGACCGCGGCCACCCTCGCGTCATACAAGACCCGCCACGAGAAAGACCTGCGCGAGACGCGCCTGCTTGCTCGCCTGCGCAAGCAGCCGGCGGTCACCCGCGACGGCACCGAGATCGACCTCCAGGCCAATGTGGAACTGCCCATAGAGCTGGACATGGTCAAGCAAGCGGGAGCCTCCGGCATCGGGCTGTTGCGCAGCGAGTTCATGTTCATGAACCGGGAATCCCTCCCCGACGAGGACGAGCAGTACGAGGCCCTGATCAGCCTGGTCAAACCCATGGGGGGACGATCCGTGACCGTGCGCACGCTCGACATCGGCGCCGACAAGACCACGGCGGCCCTGATGGGGGATTTCGGCGCCAGCACCACCTCGCCGCTCGGCTTGCGCGGCATCCGCCTGTCCCTGACCTGCCCGGACATTTTGGAAACCCAGTTCCGGGCCATCCTGCGCGCCGGCGCCGAGGGCACCGTGCGCATCCTCCTGCCCATGGTGTCGTCCGTGTCGGAAGTCCGCCGCGCCCGCGACATCCTGGACCAGGCGGCCAGGAACCTGAAGCGCCGGGGCGTCCCCTTCGCCGACCCCCTGCCCCCCGTCGGGGTCATGATCGAAGTGCCGAGCGCGGCGCTGGCGGCGGACTCCCTCGCCCAGTACAGCGACTTCTTCGCGCTGGGCTCCAACGACCTGACCATGTACACGCTGGCCATCGACCGCAGCGACGACCAGGTGGCGCACCTGTTCGATCACCTGCATCCGGCGGTGCTGCGCCTGATCCAGTTTTCCGCCGAGGCGGCTTTGCGCGCCCGCATCCCGGTCAGCATCTGCGGCGAAATGGCCGGCGACCCCCGCTACACGGCCCTGCTCTTAGGGCTCGGCTTCCGCGAACTCTCCATGACGGCGTCCAGCATCCCCCGGGTCAAGAAGCGCATCCGCGACGTGGACCTCATCGCCGCCGACCATCGGGCCCGGGTCATCATGGACCAGGTGGATTCGGGGCGCATCGCTACCCTTCTCGACGACTTCAACGCCCTTGCCTGAGACCGCGTCCTGTTGCTAAGACCCCCTCGCCGGACGTGGCCCGCCGCCGCCAAGGCCCTATATGTTCACCAAGAGCGCTATCCGATAGCGCTCTAGCGGGGATGCCTGAAAACTTCGGGAGACGATTATGAGTTCCTTTGACGACTACAAGGTCGCCGACATCTCCTTGGCCGACTGGGGGCGCAAGGAGACCGCCATCGCCGAGACCGAGATGCCCGGCCTCATGGCCCTGCGCGAGGAATATTCGGGCCAGCGCCCCTTGGACGGCGCCCGCATCGCCGGCTGCCTGCACATGACCATCCAGACGGCGGTGCTCATCGAGACCCTGGCGGAGCTCGGCGCGGAAATCCGCTGGAGCTCCTGCAACATCTTCTCCACCCAGGACCAGGCGGCGGCCACCATCGCCGCCGGGGGCACGCCCGTGTTCGCCTGGAAAGGCGAGACGGAAGAGCAATTCTGGTGGTGCATTGACCAGTCCATCGAAGGCCCGGACGGCTGGCGCCCCAACATGATCCTGGACGACGGCGGCGACCTGACCGCCGTCATGCACGACAAATACCCCGAGCTGCTGGACGACGTGCGCGGCCTGTCGGAGGAAACCACGACGGGAGTCCACCGCCTCTACGAGATGGCCAAGCAGGGCACCCTCAAGGTGCCGGCGATCAACGTCAACGACTCGGTGACCAAGTCCAAGTTCGACAACCTGTATGGCTGCCGCGAAAGCCTGGTCGACGGCATCAAGCGCGCCACCGACGTGATGATCGCCGGCAAGACGGCCGTGATCTGCGGCTACGGCGACGTAGGCAAGGGCTCGGCGGCTTCGCTCCGCAACCAGGGCGCGCGGGTCCTGGTCACCGAGATTGACCCCATCTGCGCCTTGCAGGCGGCCATGGAGGGCTACCAGGTGTCGACCATGGACGACGCCGCGCCCGTGGGAGACATCTTCGTCACCGCCACCGGAAACTTGGACGTAATCACCATCGAGCACATGCGCCAGATGAAGGACCGGGCCATCGTCTGCAACATCGGCCACTTCGATTCCGAGATTCAGGTGGAAGCCCTCAGGAACTACAAATGGCACAACGTCAAGCCGCAGGTGGACGAGATCGAGTTCCCCGACGGCAAGCGCCTGATCCTGCTGGCCGAGGGGCGCCTGGTGAACCTCGGCTGCGCCACCGGACATCCCAGCTTCATCATGAGCACCTCGTTCACCAATCAGGTGCTGGCCCAGATCGAGCTCTGGCAGAACCCGGACAATTACGAAAAACAGGTCTACGTGCTGCCCAAGACCCTGGACGAGAAGGTGGCGTCCCTGCACTTGGACAGGCTCGGCGCCAAACTCACCAGGCTGACGAAAAAACAGGCCGACTACATCGGCGTCGGGCCGGACGGGCCCTACAAGCCCGATTACTACCGCTATTGACCCCGGCCGCGGGCGGAAGCAGGGCGGATCGTGTTTGATCGGACCCACTTCTGAGGCACCGATTAAATGCGTGAATCCGCTCTTTTTTATTAAGTTAGAGCAAATTCACCGGATTGATTGATCGCTGATCAGCGATCAATCCGGATTTGCTCTAGGGGCGGCCTTGTTGGGCCGCCCCCCGGCGTTTAAGATTCCGCCCGTGTGGACGGACTTGATCATCCTTCTCGCCGTCGCCGTTCCTGCGGCTCTCCTGGCGCTGTGGCAGCGCCACAGGCTGATCCGATCGGAAGCCGCCCGCCGGGAACTCGCCCACGAGGCCGAAAGGGGACGCGAGATCCTGGAGGTTGCGCCGGACGGTCTCTTCATGTGGGACCATGGGGGCGGCGGGGAGGCCTGTTCGCGCCGGCTCGCCGTGCTCCTGGGCCTACCCAAGGGCACGGACTCGGGCTTCGGCGACCTCCTCGCCCGCTTCCACGGCGACGCCGCCAGCGCGCTTGAGAAGGGCATCGAGGACCTGCGCCGTGACGGCGCCGGCTTCGATCTGCTGCTCCCCTTGGAGCGCCGCCTCATCCACGCCCTCGGCGTCCGCGCCGGGGCGCAAGACGGCAGGCCCATGGCCGACCTTCTGTGGATGCGCGACGTTTCGCCCGCCGGCGGAGATCTCCCCGCCGACGATCAGTTCCGGGCCCTCCTGGATGCCCTTCCGCTGCCCATCTGGCTCAGGGACGCGGACCTGAACGTCGCCTACACCAACCGCGCCGGGGCGGACGGCGGCGATTCCTCGCGGCATCTCGCCGCCCGCGCCCGCGCCGAGGGCAAGGCCGTGACCGAGACCCGGCATCTCGACTTCGGACCCTTGTCCGGGCTATTCGAGGTCACCGAGACCCCGGTCGCGGGATGGCCGGGAACCGCCGGCTTCGCCAGGGCGGCGGACGGCGTCGACGGCGTGGACGAGGTGCTGGAAAACCTTTCCGCCGGCATCGCCGTCTTCGGCGCCGACGCCCGGCTCCAGTCCTTCAACACGCCTTACACCGAGATCTGGGGCCTGGACAGGGAGTGGCTGAACAAGGGGCCCGCATTCGGCGCCATCCTGGACCGCCTGCGCGAACAGAGGCGCCTGCCGGAGACCGCCGATTTCCGCGCCTTCAAGGAACAGCAAACCGGCCAGTTCGAAACCCTCACCGGGACCGCGGAATCCCTGCTCCATCTGCCCGACGGCCGGACCCTGCGTTCGCTGGTCAGTCCCCGGCCGCCGGGAGGGCTGGTGTTCGCCTACGAGGACGTCACCGAGCGCCTGGACCTGGAGCGCTCCTACAACGCGCTCACCGCCGTCCAGGGCGCCACCCTGGACAACCTCCACGAGGGGGTGGCCGTCTTCGGCAGCGACGGCCGGCTGAAGCTGTGCAACCCCGCCTTCGCGGCGCTTTGGAACATGAGCGGTGACGAGCCCGGCGCAGACATGCACATCGCCGACTTCGTCGAGCGCACCAAACCCCTCGTCCCGTGGGGCGATGCCGGCTGGCCGGCGCACAAGGAGCGGGTCATCGCCAGCCTGATGAGCCGCCAGGCCAAAACCGGCCGCCTGGCGAGGAGCGACGGCATGGTGCTGGATTACGCCAACGTTCCCCTTCCCGACGGGGCGGTGCTGCTCAGCTATCTGGACGTCACCGACGGCGTCCGCGTGGAGAGGGCCCTGCGCCAGCGCGCCGAGGCCCTGGCCGAGGCCGACCGGCTGAAGTCCGAATTCATCGCCAACGTCTCCTACGAGGTGCGCACGCCGCTGAACACCATCGTCGGCTTCGCCGAAGTCCTCAGCGGGGAACAGTTCGGCGGCCTCAACCGGCGCCAGAAGGAATACGCAGGCGGCATCCTGGAGGCGTCCCGCGCCCTGACCACGGTCATCGGCGACATCCTGGACCTGGCCACCATCGAGGCCGGCATGATGGCGCTGGAGCTGGACACGGTCGACCTGCACGACATGCTGGCCTCCGTGTTCGCGCTCATCCGCGAACGCGCCCGGGCCAAGACCATCGAGCTGGAGTTCGACTGCCCGCCCTCGATCGGCTGGATCGTCGGCGACGAGAAACGCCTGAAACAGGTGATCTTCAACCTGCTCGGCAACGCCGTCAACTTCACCGGGCCGGGCGGCCGGGTGCGTCTCGGGGCCGCGATCGAGGGCTCCGACGTATCGATCACCGTCGCCGATACCGGCGTCGGCATGGCGCCCGCCGAGCGCGATAGGCTGTTCCGGCCCTTCGAGCGCGGCTCGGCGCCGGAGGCCCGCCAGGAGGGCGCCGGGCTCGGCCTGCCCCTGGTGGTCCGCTTCATCGAGCTGCACGGCGGCACCGTGGAGGTGGAGACCGCCCCCGGCAAGGGAACCACCATCACCTGCCGCCTGCCCAAGGGCGGCACCTGAGGGGCCGGTGCAGGGACGACATCTTCATCGAGCGGCCCCATTCCGCCCTGGCCGGCCAAACGTCGGCCGAGGCCCACGCCACCACGGGCTCAACAACCGCAACAGGACGTGATGAACAGGATTTTGGCGGCCTGGTCAGACCCCGGAATACACCTTAACTTCGCCGCCAAACCGTCCACCGAAGTGGGGCCACCCCACCGCAGGCGGGGTGCTTTTTCACCCCAAGGCGCGGCGCCCGAGCATCTTTGCCGATGTCCCCGCTTACGCCTCAGCGAAGCGCGCCTGGCTACGACGCAAAATCATCCCGGTGGTTCCAATTTAGCGGATAGTGCTCTAGTTTACGCGAAACCTTGACCGGCCCCGACGGGCGCCGTGGCGACCGCCGGCCGGAAGCGGAGCGGGAGGGGGCGCATGACCGCGAATGCCGATAAGAAAAAGGCGAAACTGATCGCCACCATCGCCAACCGGGCGCGCCGGAAGCTGGGGAAGAAGCGGGCGGATTCGGTCAAGCGCTTCATCACCCAGTATTACGAGCACGTGCCTCCCCGGGACGT
>JADFTO010000044.1 GCA_022560215.1 Pseudomonadota bacterium
GCGGGCGCCTGGGCGGGGCTTTCGGCGGCTTCCGGCTGAGGGGGCGGAGTCTTGCCGCTGGATTTCAGGTGAAGGCCCCGGAGCCTCCATTCCTCGATGGGTTCGAGGCAATAATCGCCGCCGCTTTCCAGCCGCGTGATGCCGTAGTCGGGGTCGAGATAAAGCGTCGGCGTGACGCCCGCCTTCGCCGCCGCCTTGAGGAGGACGCCGCAGTCCACCCGGGCGGCCCGGGCGCCGGGCGCCACGAGAAGGAAAACCCCGATGGTGATGAAAAGGGCCAACGGGCCCCTTCGGCGCCACGTCATGGGTTAGTGCTCCTACCCGGCGGTTCGGCGGCGACTCGTTTACTCGGTTCCTTTGATGGAGACGCTGCGCACGATGAAGTCGCCGCCCCGGTTGACCAAGCGGAATCCATCGAAGGCGCCGCCGATACCCCGGTCCTGGGTGCTCAGGACCTCGGCGCCGTCCACCGAGACAGTCATGCGCCCGTCGGTGCGCCTGGTCCATTCGAAGCTGTGGAGGCGCTTGTCCTCGAGGGTCACCGGGCTTGAGCCCCTGTCGATGACGCGGGCGCCCCGGGCGGACACGCTCAACAGCTCCAGGGGTTGGCCCGGCCTGTAGGACAGGCTGTACCCGGCGCCGTCGGCGGCGCCCTGGTAGGGGCCGAACTCGAAGCGGCCGTCGGGCATCCAGGAACTCAGCTCCAGCTGGATGGAAAAGGCGTTGGTGATGGCGGCGGCGGCATGGATGGCGGCCTCGGCGCCGGTGTCCCCGGCGGCTTCCTTTTTGCGCAGGGATTGGTCCAGGATCTGCCCGAGGAAAGCGAGCGCGGCCTGTTCGCCCGTCAGGTTCCTGCGGGCGGGGGCCGCCTGGACGGTGCTTCTCAGGCCCCAGTCGCGCGAGATCGCGAAGCGGCCCCCGGTGACCGTCCAAGCCGGGTTGGCCGTGTAGTCGCCGTCGCGGAAATCGTCGAACAGCACGCTCTTCCGCCATGGCCGGTCGAAGCCCGTGGCCAGGTCGCGCAGATCGCGGAGGAAGCGGGGATTGGCGGCCCGCGAGCTCTCGGCCTCGTCGATCAGGCCCTTCAAGCGGCCGATGAATTCCTGCAGGCGCTCGTCCGTCCCGGGGGCGTTCGGGTCGGTCCCGGGGGCATTCGGGTCGGTCCAGGGGGCATATCGCTGCTCCTGGGCCGCCGCCGGCTGGGCCAGCGCCAGGCAGGCGAGGATCAGAATTGCCGCGCGCATGGGCGTCCCCTTCGGTCGTGGGTCCTTCAGTTTAACGGAATCAGGCCCTTTTGAAATCCCAAATCCTCGCCCGGGTTTCACCGAGGCCGCCTCACACCGTGAAGTACTTGGCCTGGGGGTGGAGGACGACGATGGCCGAGGTGGACTGTTCGGGGTGCAGCTGGTCCTCGTCCGCCATGGCGACGCCGATCCGCTCCGCCCCGAGGAGGGCGAGCAGGGTCCTCTGGTCGGCCATGTTGGGACAGGCCGGATAGCCGAAGGAATAGCGGGACCCCCGGTAGCCCTGCTTCAGGAGCTTGTCCATATCGCGCGCGTCGTCGCCGGCGAAGCCGAGCTCGGCCCGGATGCGCTTGTGCACGTATTCGGCCAGGGCTTCGGCCAGCTCGACGCCGAGGCCGTGCAGGTAGAGGTAATCCTGGTAGCGGTCGGCTTCGAACCACTCTCTCGCCACCTCGCTCGCCCTCTGGCCCACGGTCACCACCTGGAGGCCGATGACGTCGCGACTCCCAGAGTCAATATCGCGGAAGAAGTCGGCGATGCAGATCCCGCCCTGCCGCTTCTGGCGGGGGAAGGGGAAACGGGCGGCCTCGGTGGCGCCGTCTTCCTCGAACAGCACCACCTGGTCTCCGTCCGCCGCGCACTTCCAGTAGCCGTAGGCGGCTTGGGGAAGCATGATGTCCTGGTCCTCGGCCAGAACCATCATGCGCTGCAGGATGGGGCGGACTTCCCGGGCCGCCCACTCCTTCCACTGCTTGCGGCTGCGTCCGGCCTTCTTGAAGCCCCAGTGGAACTGATACAGCATGACCTCGTTGAGGAAGGGCAGCAGGGCCCGGGGCTCCACCCTTTGCAGCACCTTGGGCCCCCAGAAAGGAGGCTCCGGCACGCTCAGGTTACGGTGCAGCTGGGCCCGCCGGGTGCGGATTTCCTTCCAATCCACGGGCCTCTCGGGCGGCGCCTCAACCTCGGGCTTCTTGGCGCTGGGCCGGGCGGCGCGCTTGGCCTGGACCCGGCCCAGGTGGTCGTCGAAGCCGCCGTCGACCACCTTCGCCATGAGGTCCATGCCGTCGAAGGCGTCCCGGGCGTAGGCGACCCGTCCCGAGCCGTAGGCGGCGACGCAGTCTTCCTCCACGTATTTGCGGGTGAGCGCGGCGCCGCCCAGGAAGACGGGCGTCTCCAGCCCCTGGCGGGTCATTTCCTCCAGGCTTTCGCGCATGATCACCGTGGACTTGACCAGGAGCCCCGACATGCCGATGGCGTCGGCCCCGTGCTCGGCGGCGGCGGCCATGATGTTCTGCACCGGCTGCTTGATGCCCAGGTTGATCACCTTGTAGCCGTTGTTGGTGAGGATGATGTCCACCAGGTTCTTGCCGATGTCGTGGACGTCGCCCTTGACGGTGGCGAGCACGATGATGCCCCGCTCCTCGCCCTCCACCTTGTCCATGTGGGGCTCCAGGTAGGCCACGGCGGCCTTCATGGTCTCCGCCGACTGGAGCACGAAGGGAAGCTGCATCTTCCCCGCCCCGAACAGCTCGCCCACCACCTTCATGCCGTCCAGCAGGTAGATGTTGACGATGTCGAGCGGCGGAATGGTGGCCAGGGCCTCGTCCAGGTCTTCCTCCAGCCCCTGGCGGTCGCCGTCGATGATGCGCTCCTTGAGCCGTTCCTCGACGGTCTCGGGACGCGCCTTCTTGGCGAGGCGCTCCTCCTCGCGGTCGGTGTAGAGCGCGATGTAGGCGTGCAGGGGATCGATCGCGCCGCGCCGGCGGTCGAAGATCAGGTCCTCGGCCGCCAGCGCCTCCTCTTCGGGGATGGCGTGCAGGGGCACGATCCGGGAGACGTGCAAAATGGCCCCGGTCATGCCGCGCTTCAGGGCGTGGTCCAGGAACACCGAGTTGAGCACGTGGCGGGCCGCCGGCTTGAGGCCGAAGGATATGTTGGAGAGCCCGAGCACGATCTGGCATTCGGGCAGGGCTTCGGCGATGGCCTCGATGCCGTCGAGGGTTGCCAGTCCGAGCCCGCGGTCATCGACGTTGCCCGTGCAGATGGTAAACGTCAGGGGATCGATCAACAGGTCCGACGACGGCAGCCCGTGGCGTTGGCAGGCGAACTCGTGCAGCCGCCGGGCGATGCGGAGCTTGCCGGCGCAATCCTTGGCCATGCCGTCCTCGTCGATGGTCAGCGCCACCACCGCGGCCCCGAAGCGGCGCGCCAGCTCCAGGCGTTTTTGCGCCGGCTCCTCGCCGTCCTCGAAGTTGATGGAGTTGATGATGGCCTTGCCGCCGTAGAGCTTGAGCGCCGCCTCGATGACCACGAGCTCGGTGGAATCGATGACCAGCGGCGCCGTTACCGCACCGCGCATGCGCGACACCACTTCGCCCATCTCGGCCATCTCGTCGCGGCCGACGAAGGCCGTCGAGACGTCGATGGCGTTGGAGCCCTCGGCCACCTGGTCCCGGCCCATGGCCACGCAGCCGTCCCAGTCGCCGGCCTCCTGGAGGCGGCGGAACTGCTTGGAGCCGTTGGTGTTGCAGCGCTCGCCGATGGAGAAGAAGGCGTTCTCCTGGCGCAACGCCACCCGGCCGTAGAGCGAGGCCACCGACGGCTCCCAGTGGGGGTGGCGCTCCCCCGGGCCCGGCCGGGTCCGGCCCTTCGGTGCCAGGCGCTTCAGCATGTCGTCCAGGGCCCCGATGTGAGACGTGTCCGTGCCGCAGCAGCCGCCGATGATGTTGACCCCGTCCTCGGTGACGAATCGCTCCTGCCAGGTGGCCAGCTCGCCGGGGCCGAGGGGATAATGGGAGCGGCCGTCCACCAGTTCGGGCAGGCCGGCGTTGGGCTGCACCGACACCGGGCCGGGCCAGTTTTCCGCCAGCCACCTGACGTGGGCGGCCATCTCCTGGGGGCCCGTGGCGCAGTTGATGCCCATCAGCGGCACGCCCAGCGCCTTGACCACCGTCGCCGCGGCGGCGATGTCGGCGCCCACCAGCAGGGTGCCCGTGGTCTCCACCGTCACCTGGACGAAGATGGGAATGTCGCGGGCGCCGATGGCCCGCTTGGCGCCGTTGACGGCGGCCTTGATCTGCAGCGGGTCCTGGCAGGTCTCGATGAGGATGGCGTCGACGCCGCCGGCGATGAGCCCCTGGCACTGGACGGCCAGCGCCTCTTCCAGGGTGTCGTAGTCCACGTGTCCCAGGCTGGGCAGCTTGGTTCCCGGCCCCACGTCACCGAGCACGAAGCGGTCCCGCCCGTCCCCGGGGAAGGAGCAGGCTGCCTCCCGGGCCAGTTCGGCGGCGCCCTTGTTGAGATCGAAAGCCTCCTCGGCGAGGCCGAACTCGCCCAGGGTCACGGGCGAGGCGCCGAAGGTATCGGTGATCGCCAGGTCGGAACCGGCGGCGTAGTAGCCCTTGTGGATGTCCCTGATCAGGTCCGGGCGCGAGCGCACCAGGATGTCCGTGCAGTTCTCGTGGCCCCAGTAGTCCTTCTCTGCGTCCAGGTCCATGGCCTGGGTCAGCGCCCCCATGCCGCCGTCGCAGAGCAGCACCCGGTCGGCGAGCACATCGAGGATATGGGCCATGGCTAGCGCTCCGCCGCCGGGGCCGGGGGGGCGGCCCCTTCCTTGGGCCTGACGCCGAGGATGTGGCAGATGGCGTAGACCAGGCCGGCCCTGTTCAGGGTGTAGAAATGGAAATGGCGGACGCCGGCCGCGTACAGCACGCGGCATTGTTCCGCGGCCACGGTGGCGGCCACCAGCCGGCGGGTCGCCGGATCGTCGTCCAGGCCCTCGAACAGCTCGCCCATCCAGGGCGGCAGCGAGGCCCCGCAGGTGGCGCTGAACTCGACCACCCGGCGGTAATTGGTCACCGGCAGGATGCCGGGCTCGATGGGGACCGTGATGCCGGCGGCCCGGGCGCGGTCCAGGAATCGCAGGTAGGCGCCCGCGTCGAAGAAGAACTGGGTGATGGCGCGGCAGGCGCCGGCGTCGATCTTGCGCTTGAGGTTGTCCAGGTCGGCCTCCGGGCTGGCCGCCTCGGGATGGGTTTCGGGATAGGCGGCGACGCTGATCTCGAAATCGGCGATCTTCTTCAGGCCCGCCACCAGGTCGGCGGCGTAGGCGTAGCCGCCGGGATGGGGCCGGTAGGGGCCCGAGCCCTCGGGCGCATCGCCGCGGAGCGCCACGATGTGGCGGATTCCCACCTCCCAATAGCGCCCGGCGACGGCGTCCACCTCGCCGACCGTGGCCCCGACGCAGGTCAAGTGGGCGGCGGGTTTCAGGGACGTCTCGGCGAGGATCCGGGTGAGGGTGGCGTGGGTGCGCTCGCGGGTGGAACCGCCGGCGCCGTAAGTGACCGAGACGAAGGCGGGAGCCACCGGCGCCAGCCGCTGCACCGAGTCCCAGAGGATGCGCTCCATCTTCTCGGTCTTGGGCGGGAAAAATTCGAAGGACACGGTGACGTCCCGGGGAAGGGGCGCCGTGATGGCGCGTTCCGTAAAGTTCTCTAGCGCCTTGTTCATGCCGCCTCCTCCTTGGCCCCCAGCCACACGGTCACGGTCAGGGGATCGCCGGCCAAGTGGACAACGTCCCGGGTGGCGAGACGCGAGGCGGCAAACCATGCGCTCACTTCGGCGTCGCCGAAGCCGAGGCGGCGGTGTTGGTGATCGCAGCGCAGGTCCTCTTCTTCGTGGGGGGCGAAGTCGACCACCAGCATGCGCCCGCCGGGCCTGAGCACGCGCGCCGATTCGGCGATGGCGCGGGCGGGATCGTCGACGAAGTGAAGCACCTGATGGCAGGTCACGGCGTCGAACGACTCCTCGGAGAAGGGCAGCTGGAACAGGTCGGCCTGGCGCACCTGGCAGTTGCCGAGGCCCGCCCTGTCCAGGTTGGACCGGGCCACGGCCAGCATCTCGACGGACAGGTCGATGCCCTGGGCCCGGCGGACGCCGGGGCCGAAGACCTCGAGCATGCGCCCGGTGCCGGTGCCGACGTCCAGGAGCTCCTCATCCCCATCGGTGGGCAAAAGCCCGAGCAGGACGCGCTCGACCTCGGCCTCGTCCACATGCAGGGCGCGCAGCCGGTCCCAGCCGGGGGCGTTCAGGCGGAAATAACGCTGGGCCGCGCGGGCGCGGGTTTCCTTGGCCCGGTTCAGGCGCTCCCGGTCCAGGGCCAGGGTCCGGTCCTCTTCGGGCAACAGGCCGATCAGCCGGCGGGCGATGGGCAGGCCGGGGCCCTCGGCGACCAGGCGGTGGAAGACCCAGCTTCCCTCCGGCACCCGCTCCAACAGGCCGGCGTCGGTGAGCAGCTTGAGATGGCGCGACACCCGGGGTTGGCTCTGGCCGAGAATCTGGGCCAGCTCGCTGACGCTCAACTCGCCCTCGGCGCAGAGAGCGAGAAGCCTGAGCCGCGTCGGTTCCGCCACCGCGCGGAGCGCCGTCAACAGGAAATTCACGCTTGCCACCCGCCTTTTTGATATAAAGACATAAAGAAGTCTTTATATGTTTTTGCAGGCCGTGTCCAGTCCCTTCACATGCGCGCCCGGGCCCGGGATTTCAACGCCGAAGCCGTGGCGGCATGTGCGGGCGATCCGGTGAATTTGCTTTGACTTAATAAAATAGAGCGGGTCGATGAGCCCGATTCGGTGCCTCAGAAGTGGGTTCGATCAAACACGATCCTCTCTAGCGCAATGGCTCCATCACATTCCCTGGCCGCTCGGCCGGCGGCCCTGATCCCAAACCAGGCGGGTGTCTGGTCACGCGCAGGCGGCGCGAAAGGGTGGCCGCCAATGAATGGTAGAATCGGCCGCCGAAAGTGGGGTCGAACTGTATGCATGTGTGGATGGTGGCGCTGTCGATACACAGGCAATCCACCGCGCCGTCGGCGACCACGCTGGCGCTGGCGCCGGCCTTGTCCACGAAAGACATCTCGCCGAAAACCGCCCCCTGGCCCAGGCGGGCGATCTCGGCCGGCTTGACGCTTTCCCCCGGCGTCAGGCCCTTGCGCTCAACACGGACCTCGCCCTCGGCGAGAATGTAGATGGCCTCCGAACTGGAGCCCTCTTCGAGGATGGTTTCACCGTCGAGGAAATGCTGGCGTTCGGCGCACTCGAGAAGGAACTTTCTCTCCTCATCCGTCAGCATCTCGAAGGATTTTTCGAACGCGGCCGCGTATCTGACCGACGCCCTGAGGCTGCCCGTGGTCTTCACCGCGATCGGGGATGTCATGGAATTCATGCTTCTTTCCTTTCCTTATCCCAACCAAAAATCCCGCTTCCTTTCGCAAACGGCTCAAGCAATAGCGCACCGTTGTTACATCTCGGTGAACACGGCATGAGCGGAGTGTGAACGGGTGTTACAGAGGGGTTCCCGGCGGCTCCGATGGTTGCCGGGGATGGCGATGGGCAGGAAGGGAGCGGGGCCGGCGGCGCCTAAGACGCCGACGCTCTAAGCGTGAACTTGTAGCCGCAACCCGGCACGGTGACGATCCATTCCGGTTTCTTGGGGTCCGCTTCGATCTTCTTGCGCAGGCGGCTGACCAGAACGTCGATCATGCGCTGCGAGGGGCTGTCGGCGTCGCGGCTGATCGCATCGAGAAGGAAATCGCGGCTCAGCACCCGGTTGGGGGCCTTGGTGAGCGCGGCGAGCAGGTTGAATTCGGCCCTGGTCAGGGACACGTCCCGGCCGTCCGGATCGGTGAGGGCGCGCGCCGAGACATCCACCGTCCAGCCCCCGAATTCGACCAAGCGCGTGCCTCCGGCGGGGCCCCGGCCACCCCCATCCGCGCTTGCGCGGCCGAGCACGTTGCGGACCCGCAGCAACAGCTCCCGGGGGTCCGCGGGCTTGGTCAGATAATCGTCCACCCCCAACTCGAGGGCCAGCAGACGGTCGTCCCGGCCTTTCCGCGCCGTCAGCACGATGATGGGAAGGGACGAACGCGCCCGCACCTGGCGCGCCAAAGCCAAGCCGTCCTCGTCGGGGAGGCCGAGGTCAAGGAGGATCAGGCTGACCTCCTCCCTGTCCAGGAGGGCCAGCATCTCCTTGCCGGTCGAGGCAAGGCTGACCCTGAACCCCTCCGATTCCAAAAAGGCGGCCAGGAGTCCCTGGACCATTTCGTCGTCTTCGCCGCTCAGCAAGTGATGTTTCTTCATGGCCGGAACGGTCCCCCAGCAAACGCCCGGTAAGAGCGCTATCGATCTAATTGTAACACCAATTCACATGGCGCTCACACCCCTGTCACGGGGATGTCACACGGTTCCTGTATCACTTTGTCCAGGACACGGGAGCGCCGCCCGCGCCCCCGGGAGATAAAGGAATTGACGGTGAAAAAAATGGACAATCGCTTCCGCATTTTGGCCGGCGGGCTCGCCGTCGTGGCCGCAATCGCCGGATTCGCCGGGCCGGCCGGCGCCGCCTGCCCCCCGTTTCCAGACGTTCCGTGGTGGCAAAACCTCAGCCACAAGAAAGTGATCCGCTACGTGGAGCGCAAACATGACGGCAAATGGGACCCCTACGTGGCGAAGTGGGACCGGCAGCTCGAGAAGGTCGAGGACATTCACAAAAGAGGGTCGATCGTCGTGATCAAGTCCAAGGGCGTCAGGCTGGAAGGCAAAAAGCTCGGGGACTACGTGGAGAAGCTCAAGCAGCGCGTGTCGGTCATCCGCTGTCTCGCCGCCGAACCGAAAGCCGGGGCAACGAAGTCGTCCCTTTCCTTCAAGGCCAACGGCGCCTCCTCCTGAAGCCGCCCGCCACCCGAGACTGCCTTGGCCGTCCATCCCATGACCGCGATGACTCAAGTGTGCTAACATCCCAATGGCGATCATGCCCAATGGCGATCATGCGTTGCGCAGGCTAATCGGCGGGGAGGCGGCATTGTCCCTGAAAATTTATATCGTCGATGACGACGCCGACATCATCGCCTTCATGACCCTGCTGCTGGAGGCGGCGGGGCACAAGGTTTCTTCCAGCGTCGCCGGCGCCACCGCGCTGCCCGAGATCAAGGCGAAGAGGCCGGACTGCGTGCTCATCGACCTGGTGATGGCGGAGATGGACGGCCTCGATCTGTGCCGGGAGCTGCGCAAGCTGCCCGAATCTTCGGGCCTCAAGATCATCTTCGTTTCCGCCCGGGCCAACGAATACTGGCGCCACCACGCGCGCGATGCGGGCGCCGACGGCTATCTGGGCAAGCCGCTTGATGCGGACACCTTCGTCCGGCAGGTGGAGGACATCGTCGAGGGACGGACTTAGAACTACGTAAACGATGAAACCTCGGACATGTTGATCTGGAAAGGAACGGTTGCCCGGTACTGCTTGGCCGGGCTTTTGGGCCTGGTCTTCGTCGCCCTTTCGGTGGCCGGTTTTCAGGTTTTCAAGGACCAGGATTTTCAACAGGCCCGGCACGCGCTCGACGAGCGGTCCCTGGACTACGTCGTCGCCGTCGACGCATCGCTCGCCGCCCACCTCGAGCCCCTTTATTCAATCGCCGGCCTTTTCAACGCGGTGGCGGATGTCGACCGCGAGAGGTTTCGCACCTTCAACAGGGATATTTTGGCGCGCTTTCCCGATATTCAGGCGTTGGAGTGGATTCCCCGCGTTCCATCCGCCGAACGCCGGGACTACGAGCGCCGCGCCCGGGCCGAAGGCCACACCGGCTTCCGGATCAGCGAACGGGACGCCGGGGGCGGCATGGTTCCCGCGGCGGACAGGGCCGAATATTTCCCCGTTTATTACGTCGAGCCCCTCTCGGGCAACGAACGGGCGCTCGGTTTCGACCTGGCGTCGAACGCGGTCCGCCTCGCCGCCCTGGAAAAGGCCCGGGACACCGGGAACATGGTTATCAGCGGCCGCATCCGGCTGGTGCAGGAAACCGGCGAGAGTTTCGGATTCCTCGCCTTCCTGCCGGTCTATGCCGGGGACGCCCCCCCGGAATCGGTGGACGGCCGCCGCCGCCGCCTGACGGGCTTCGCCCTCGGGGTGTTTCGTGTCGCCGATATGGTGGAATCCACCCTCGCCAAGCGAACGCGGCCGTCGGGACTGGACCTTTATCTGTTCGACAACGACGCGCCGGTGGACAGCCGGCTCCTCTACTTCCACCCGTCCCGGGTGCGCGAGGCGGCCATCCCCCCGGAATCGGCGGACCAGGTCTTCGCCGGCTTTCACGTATCCAGGACCTTCCCCGTCGCCGACCGCCAATGGACCGTCGTCTTCAAGCCCGTCCCCGGTTACTTCACCGGCGAGACCACCTGGACGCCGTGGATGGTCCTCTTCGGCGGGCTGGCGATCACCGGCATGCTTGTGGCCTTTTTAGTCTCGGTCATCGATCGCGAACGAAAGGTCAGCCTGCTCGTCGACGAACGGACCAGCGCCCTCCGGGAAACCGAAAAAGAGCTCAGGGAAAGCGAGGAGCGCACCCGGGCCGTCGTCGACAACGTGGTCGACGGCATCATCACCATCGACGAGCGGGGCGTCATCCAATCCGTCAACCCGGCGACCAATCGCATCTTCGGCTTCGAGGCCGGCGAGCTGGAGGGCCGGAACGTCAGCATCCTGGCCGCCGAGCCTTTCCGCGAAGCCCATGACGGCTACCTCGCCAATTATATGAAGACGGGCGACGCCAAGATCATCGGCATCGGGCGTGAAGTCGTGGGCCAGCGCCGGAACGGCGGGACCTTCCCCATGGAACTGGCGGTCAGCGAACTGAAGCTGGCCGGGGAGCGCTTGTTCGTCGGCATCGTGCGCGACATAACAGAGCGCAAGGAAGTGGACCGCATGAAGACCGAGTTCGTGTCCACCGTCAGCCATGAGCTGCGCACGCCCCTGACCTCTATCCGCGGGTCCCTCGGCCTGATCATGGGCGGCGCCGTCGGCGAGATCCCGGAAAAGGCAAGCGAGATGCTGGACCTCGCCCACAAGAACACCGAACGGCTGATTAACCTGGTCAACGACATCCTGGACATGGAAAGGATCGAATCGGGGCGCCTGGAGTTCCATTTCGTCAAGGTCGACGTGAACGAATTGGTCGGAAAAGCGATCGACGCCAACCGCGGCTACGCCCTGGAGCATGAGGTCGACTTCGAGCTCACCGGGACGGTTCCGGAAACCCATGTGTGGGGGGATGAGGACCGGCTCGCCCAGGTCATGGCCAACCTGCTCTCCAACGCGGCCAAGTTCTCTCCCGGCGGCACCAAGGTGGGGATTTCAATCACCCGTTCCGATGGTTCGGTGCGCATCGCCGTCACCGACCAGGGCCCCGGAATTCCAGACGATTTCCGCGACAATATCTTCGGCAAGTTCACCCAGGCCGATTCGTCGGACACCCGTCAGAAAGGGGGAACGGGACTGGGCCTCAATATCTCCCGGGCGATCATCGAGAAACACGGAGGCACCCTCGATTATGACTCCGAGGCCGGAGCGGGCGCCACGTTCTACTTCGACCTGCCGGAATTCGGGCCCGATACGATGGTGGACAAAGCGGCCGGCGAGGCGAGGGGTTCGGACGCCCGGGTGGCGGGGAAACGAGTTCTCATCTGCGAAGACGACCCGGATATCGCCAAGCTGATCTCCGTGATGCTGCAACAGGAAGGTTTCGTCACCGATATCGCCTACGACGCCAATGAGGCGAAGGAGATGCTGGCGAAATCCCATTACGACGCCATGACCGTCGACATCATGCTCCCGGGCCAGGACGGGATTTCCCTGATCCGCGAACTCAGGGCCGCCGACGAGACCAAGGACCTGGCGACCGTGGTGGTTTCGGTCAAGGCGGAGGAAGCGGCCCACGAATTTGCGGCAACGACCATGGGCATCGTCGACTGGCTCGGCAAGCCGCTGAACGAAGGCCGTTTGCTCGAGGCCGTCAGGAAGGCGGTAAGGGGCCGCCCCGGGGGCAGGCCCAGGCTCCTCTACGTGGAGGACGACAAGGACCTGGTCGGCGTGATAACCGCCCTGCTGGACGAGGTCGCGGACGTGGTTCCCGTGTACACCCTCGACGGCGCCAAGGAGCTGCTCGGCGGCGGCGCCTTCGACCTGGTCATGATCGACATCGTCCTGCCGGACGGATCGGGCCTCGAGCTGTTGCCTTTGCTGAAGAACGGCGGCGAGCCGTCCACCCCCGTCATCATTTTTTCCGGCGGGGAAGTCGACAGGGACACAGCCCTGAAGGTCGAAGCCGTCCTGGTGAAGTCCCGAACGTCGGACGGCGAGTTGCTGGCCACCATCAAGTCGCTGATTGCCACCGAAACCAGTCACTAATATGTTCCGTGAGTTTGATCATGACCCATCCAGCGCTGACTAAAATCCTTTGCGTCGAGGACGAGCCCGACATTCAGGCGATCGCCAAACTGGCCCTGGAGACCGTCGGCGGGTTCACCATCGAGACCTGCTCCTCAGGCAGGGAGGCCCTCCTGAAGGCGCCCGAATTCGGCCCCGACCTGATCCTGCTCGACGTCATGATGCCCGGCATGGACGGTCCCGAGACGCTTCAGGCGCTGCGCGCCCTGCCCGGTTTCGAAACCACGCCCGTCATCTTCATGACGGCCAAGGCCATGGCCTCGGAGATCCAGAAATACAAGGAACTGGGCGCCTTGGACGTGATCCCCAAGCCGTTCGATCCCATGACATTGTCGGATCAGATCAAGGCCATCTGGAACGCCCCCCGTGAGTGACGGCCGGGCGGACCTGGAACAAAGGCTGGCGGCTCTCAACGCCGCCTTCGCCGAGAAGCTGGACGGCAGGCTGGGTGAGATGGAAGCGGCCGCCCGCTCTCTCGCCGAAAGCGGCGGCGACCCCCAGGCCCTTCGGCGCCTTCGCGACCAGGCCCACAAGCTCTCCGGCGCCGGCGCCACGTTCGGGTTCGCCGATCTCGGCCGGGACGCGGGCGCCCTCGAGGTCTTGTGCGAGTCCGTTCTCGATCGGGGGGACGGGCCGTCCCGGGGCGACATCGAGGAAATCGCGGCCTTCCTGGCCCGGCTCAAGACCGCCGCCGGCCCCCCGAAAGGGGCCTAGCAGGCAGCCGAAAAACTCCTGGCGCACTATCCAGTTAAGTGAATTTATCACGTCCGCTTTCCGCCTCGGGCGGGTTTGCAGGGCGATGACGGGAAGGAAACGGGGACGGCCGAAGCTAGTTCACGCCACGCCCATCGACTGACTTGTCTTCCGGCACCCAGCCCAACAGCCGCGCTAGGCACCACCCCGCCCCGTAGGCGCAATACACCAGGGCATAGAAAAACAAGAAGCCGCCGCCCAACAGGAGCGCCGTGTTGATAATTTTTTGGGCCGTGGTGATCTCATCCATGGCCCTCAGCTAGCGAGATCATCAAAGAAAGGCGAGGTGAAAGACCGCGGACCCCGGTTAACCCCAACCCCCGTCCATGGTTGACGCCCCGACAAATGCGCCGACACGCGGAAGCCAGCCACTAGCCAGGGCTCACCCCCACATTTTTTGCCTTCTCGCTGTCTGGGCCGTGTCAGGCCGGGTGCGGGTTTGGGCCTGCAATATTACCTTACTTGGGCCTAGACACAAGAAAGGCCACTTTCCGGTGGCCCTAAATAACGCTTTATTTATAATGTGTTAAATGGCGCGCCCGGGGGGACTCGAACTCCCAACCTCCTGATCCGTAGTCAGTTTTTTCACCGTATTTGATTGGATGTATTGCGA
>JADFTO010000045.1 GCA_022560215.1 Pseudomonadota bacterium
GATAACGATGGTGGCCGTGAGCCCGAAGCTTCGGGCGGCAAACGCCACGCTCTGGCCGTGGTTGCCTCGGGTGGCGCAGATGACGCCGGTGACGTCCGGCCGCCGGCGCCTGAGCGAGTCCATGGCGACCAGCCCGCCGCGCACCTTGAAGGCGCCGATGGGGGTGTGGTTCTCATGCTTGACCCAGACCTCGGCGCCGGCGCGCTCGGAGAGCAGGGGCCAGGCGATCTCGGGCGTCGGCGGGACATGGGCGTGGACGACGGCGGCGGCGGCCTCCAGGTCCTCCCGCGTGATGGTTTCCATGATCGGCGCTCCCCCGGCGCCTTGTATATCACCCGCGCCGGGCGACGGCGATACCCACCAGGATCATCGCCGCCGACGTCAGCAGTCCCGGGAGGCATTCCGCGAGCCTGGAAACTCAGGCGGCCACGGATCACTCCCTTGACTACGGGTGACAATGTTTGCATTGTATACATAATATACATAGGAGTTTGGATATGGGTTCAAACGCGGCGCTGTCCTTCCGGGTCAGTGCGGAGAAAACACGGGCCATCGACAAACTGGCCAAGGCCACGGACCGGCCCCGCTCGTGGCACCTGGAGCAGGCCCTGGATGAGTACCTGGAAGCCCAGGCATGGCAAGTCGAGCGTATTCATCAAGGTTTGAAGGAGTTGCAAGAAGGCGAATCCGTCCCCCACGAGGACGTTGCCGCCTGGCTGTCGCGCTGGGGTTCTCCCGATGAGGGCGAAGCGCCAGGATGACCATCGTCTGGTCTCCGACCGCCGTTGAAGACCTGAAAAACCTCCGCGCCTACATCGAAGAACAGAACCCAAGAGCCGCGTCTAAAATAGCCGGGGCGATCGGGCGCCGGGTCGAGAGCCTGCAGGAATTTCCCGGCCAAGGGCGTCCCGGGCGCGTTCCCCATACCCGGGAACTGATCATCCCGGAGACGCCGTTTCTCGTCGTCTACACGGTGGCGGGAGAAACCGTGCAGATCGTCACCGTCCTGCATACCGCCCGCAAATGGCCGCGATAGGCCGACATTCGAATTTTCCTTCACCGCCTAGGATTGGCGAAAGAGAGTTTTCCTTATAGAGCCCTACACGCCGAAGGGCTTGACCGTATGGGCGTGGTTGAGGGGCCCGTGCCCGCGGCCATAGCCGGGGGCCGTCAGGATGGCCTCATGCACGTAGGCCCGGGCGCGCGCCACGGCGTCCCGGACGCTCATGCCCTGGGCCAGGCCGGCGGCGATGGCGGACGAAAGGGTGCATCCCGTGCCGTGGGTATGGGGGGTGTCGATGCGGGGGCTGTGGAAGCGTTCCATGCCCTTATCCGTGAGGAGCAGGTCGGTGACGGTCTCCCCTTCCAGGTGGCCGCCCTTGAGCAGCACGGCGCGGGCCCCGGTTTCCAGCAAGGCCGCCGCCGCGGCCTCCATGTCTTCGGGCCCGGCGATCCTGATCCCGGTCAGGGCCTCGGCCTCGTCCACGTTGGGGGTGACGACGGCGGCCCGGGCGACGAGCAGGGATTTCAGGGCCTCCGCCGCGTCGCCTTCGAGCAGGCGCTGCCCCCCCTTGGCCACCATCACCGGATCGACCACCCAGGGGACGTCGCCTGCGTGGGCCTCGAGCGCATTGGCCGCGGCCTCGATGATGGCCCGGCCTGCCATCATGCCGGTCTTCACCGCGTCGGCGCCGATGTCCTCGGCGACCACCTTGATCTGTTCGGCGACGAAATCGGGGGGCGACTCAAAGATGGCGCTGACGCCGGTGGTGTTCTGGGCGGTCAGCGCCGTGACCGCGGTCATGGCGTAGCCGCCAAGCGCCGTCACCGTCTTGATGTCGGCCTGGATGCCGGCCCCGCCGCCCGAATCGGACCCGGCGACGATGAGCACCCGCCCCTTCATGGCCTGCTCCCGCCAGGGGCCGCCGGAATTGCGTTAATGGACAAGGTGACGCGCGCGCAAGGGCGCTCAGCCCGCGGCCCGTTCGATGACCTGGGCGATGTCGTCGACCACGGCGACGATCAGGCTCTCGTCCTCTCCCTCGGCCATGACCCGGATCAGGGGTTCGGTGCCCGAGCGCCGGATGAGCAGCCGGCCCGAGTCGGCGAGGCGTTTTTCCCCCGCCGCGATGGCCTTTTTCACCGCCTTCGCCTCCAGGGGCTGGGCCTTGTGGAAACGCACGTTGCGCATGGTCTGCGGCAGGGGCTGGAAGAGGCGGCAGATCTCGCTCGCCGGGCGCCCCGATTCGACGATGGCCGCCAGCACCTGGAGAGACGCGATCAGGCCGTCGCCGGTGGTGACGTAATCGCCGAGGATGATGTGGCCCGATTGCTCGCCGCCCAGGTTGTAGCCGTTCTCGCGCATGTGCTCGACCACGTAGCGGTCGCCGACGGGGGTGCGCTCCAAGGTCAGCCCGAGGCCGGCCAGGTATCTCTCCAGCCCCAGGTTGGACATCACCGTGGCGACCACGCCGCCGCCCTTGAGCCGGCCGCTCGCCGACCACAGGCGGGCCATCAGGGCCATCATCTGGTCGCCGTCGATCAGGGCGCCGGTCTCGTCGGCGATGAGCACCCTGTCGGCGTCCCCGTCCAGCGCGATGCCGAGATCGGCGCCGTGGGCCGTGGTCTGGCTGCGCATGACGTCGGTGTCCGTGGAGCCGCATCCCTCGTTGATGTTGAAGCCGTCGGGCTCGACGCCGATGGGGATCACCTCCGCGCCCAGCTCCCACAGGACTTCCGGCGCCACCTTGTAGGCGGCCCCGTTGGCGCAATCGACGACCACCTTCAGGCCGTCCAGGCGCAGGCCCTTGGGAAAAGTCTGCTTGACGAATTCCGTGTAGCGTCCCTGGGCGTCGTCCAGGCGCCGGGCCTGGCCCAGCCTGGCCGGCGGGGCCAGGTCGGCGGAGATGTCGGCGTCCATGGCCTCCTCGATCTCGGCCTCCACCTTGTCCGACAGCTTGTAGGCGTCCGGCCCGAAGAGCTTGATCCCGTTGTCTTGATAAGGGTTGTGGGAGGCCGAGATCATGACCCCGAGGTCGGCCCTCAGGCTCCGCGTCAGCATGGCCACGGCCGGCGTCGGCATGGGACCGACCAGGATCACGTCCATGCCCATGGAGACGAAGCCGGCGGTCAAGGCCGGCTCGATCATGTAGCCGCTGAGCCGGGTGTCCTTGCCGATGACCACCCGGTGGCGGTGATCGCCCCGCGTGAAGTGCCGCGCCGCCGCCATGCCGACGCGGAGCGCCGTCTCCGCGGTCATGGGTTCGGTGTTGGCGGTGCCGCGGATTCCGTCGGTGCCGAAAAGTTTGCGCTTCATGGTCTTCCCAGGTGTGTCTTTTCTTAACCGGTTATGCCCCGGCGAGGGTTAACTTTTTGTTTCATATCGTTACACGGTTTCGATGGCGGCCCAGACCTCCAGGGCCTGGCGGGTTTCCGCCACGTCGTGGACGCGCAGGATGTGGACGCCCCGCGACACCCCGGCCAGGGCGGCGGCGAGGGAGCCGGGAAGCCGCGCCTGCGGCGGCTCGCCCCTGGCCATCTCGGCGATCAGGCTCTTGCGGGAGACGCCGAGAACAAGCGGCAGCCCCAGCTCCCGGTAAAGGTCGAGGCGCCGGAGAATCTCGATGTTGTGGTCCAGGGTCTTGCCGAAACCGATGCCGGGATCGACGGCGATGCGGCGGCGGTCGATTCCGGCGGCCTCGCACGCCGCCACCCTGCCCACCAGGTAGTCGAGGACTTCCCTTGGGGCGTCCTCGTAGTGGGGATCGTCCTGCATGGTGCCCGGCTCGCCCCGCATGTGAATGAGGATCAGGTGCGCATCCGACGCCGCCGCCACCTCCAGGGACCGGGGATCGCCGGAGAGCGCCGTGACGTCGTTGATGATCCGGGCGCCCGCGCCTGTGGCCGCCTCCATGACGGCGGCGCGGCGGGTGTCGATGGAGACAACGGCGCCCTGTTCCGCCAGCCCCCGCACCACCGGCAGGACGCGGGCCAGTTCGTCATCCTCGGAAACGGGTTCGGCGCCGGGCCGGGTGGATTCGCCGCCGACGTCGAGGATGGCGGCGCCGGCCTCCACCATGGTCCGGCCCCGTTCCAGGGCAGCGGCCGGATGGAATGCCTCTCCGCCGTCGGAAAAGCTGTCCGGGGTGACGTTGATGACGCCCATGATGAGGGGGCGGTCGAGGGTCAGCCCGGCGAAATCGAAGGCGCCCTCCCCAATCGGCAAGCCCCGCCGTGACGCGGGGCTTTCCTTGCCTTCGAGCGCGGCGGACACGGGCTTTTAGGAACCGGGCTGCGGCTCGGGCCCCAGGTCGCCGATCGGTTTCGTGCCCTTGCTGCCGCTGGTCGGGATCGAGGACTTGCGGCCGGCTTCCATGGACGCCTCGCCCTCCTCGGGCCGGACGATGGACTCGCCCTTGAGCAGGGCCTTCACCTCATCGCCGGTAAGGGTTTCGTACTCGAGCAGGGCCTCGCCCAGGATATCCAGCTCGTCGCGGTGCTTGTTAAGTATCTTGCGGGCATCGGCCTCGGCCCCGTCGATGAGCCGGCGGATTTCCTCGTCGATGATCTTGGCCGTGGCGTCCGAGACGTTCTTGTGCTGGGTGACGGAATGGCCGAGGAAGATTTCCTCTTCGTTTTCGCTGTAGCGGAGCGGTCCCAGCTTGTCGCTGAAGCCGAACTCGGTGATCATGCGCCGGGCCATTGCCGTGGCTTCCTTGATGTCGTTGCTGGCGCCGGTGGTCACGTTCTCCTCGCCGAATATGATCTCCTCGGCGATGCGGCCGCCGTACATCACCGCCAGCTTGGATTCGAGTTCCAGCTTGGAATGGCTGTAGCGGTCCCTCTCGGGCAGGGACATGGTGACGCCGAGCGCCCGTCCCCGGGGAATGATCGTCACCTTGTGCAGGGGGTCGGTCTTGGGCATGTGCAGGCCGACCAGGGCGTGGCCCGCCTCGTGATAGGCGGTCAGCTTCTTTTCCTCGTCGGTCATCACCATGGAGCGCCGTTCGGTGCCCATCATCACCTTGTCCCTGGAGGTCTCGAACTCGGCCATGGTGACCACGTTCCTGCCGATGCGGGCGGCGAGCAGGGCCGCCTCGTTGATCAGGTTGGCGAGGTCGGCGCCCGAGAATCCGGGCGTGCCGCGGGCGATGATCCGGGGGTCCACGTCGGGGGCCAGCGGCACCTTGCGCATGTGGACCTTGAGAATCTTCTCGCGTCCTATGATGTCCGGATAGGGCACCACCACCTGGCGGTCGAAGCGCCCGGGCCTGAGCAGAGCCGGGTCGAGGACGTCGGGCCGGTTGGTGGCGGAAAGCAGGATCACGCCTTCGTTGGATTCGAAGCCGTCCATCTCCACCAGGAGCTGGTTCAGGGTCTGCTCGCGCTCGTCGTTGCCGCCGCCGAGGCCGGCGCCCCGGTGGCGCCCGACCGCGTCCAGTTCGTCGATGAAGATGATGCAGGGCGCGTTCTTCTTGCCCTGCTCGAACATGTCGCGCACCCGCGACGCGCCGACGCCGACGAACATCTCCACGAAGTCGGAACCCGAGATGGTGAAAAACGGCACGTTGGCCTCGCCGGCGATGGCCCGGGCCAGCAGGGTCTTGCCCGTGCCCGGCGGCCCCACCAGGAGACACCCCTTGGGGAGCTTGGCGCCGAGGCGTTGGAACTTATGTGGGTCCTTGAGGAAATCGACGATTTCCTCAAGCTCCTGCTTGGCTTCGTCGATCCCGGCCACGTCCTCGAACGTGATGCGGCCCGTCTTTTCCGTCAGCAGGCGCGCCCGGGACTTGCCGAATCCCATGGCCTTGCCGCCGCCCGACTGCATCTGGCGCAGGAAGAATATCCAGAAGCCGAGGAAGATCAGCATGGGGAACCAGGAAATCAGGATGCTCATCAGGGTCGGCGAGTCCTCGTCCGAGGGCATGGCGGAAACGCGCACGCCCTTCTCCCTGAGCATGACGATCAGGGTGGGATCATCCGGCGCGAAGGTGGTGAAGGGGCGGCCGTCCCGGTAGTTGCCCGAGATGCCCTGGCCCTGAATGGTGACCTCGAGGACCTCGCCACTTTCCACCGAGGCGACGAAATCCGAATAGGCCAAGGGCTTCTGCGTGTCCTGGGGGGAAGACCCCTGGAACAGGTTGAACAAGGCGAACACCAGCAGCGCGATGATGAACCAAAGCGCCAGATTCCGACTGAAATTCACTTTTTTCCTTCCTTGCGGCCGAGAGCCGAAATATCCCAGACACCTAATGAAATAGCGTCAGGTTTCAATTTAGCAAGTAAAAACCCGTCCCTGAAAGGGTGTTGGGCGGCGCGAAACGAAGAGACGCGAATTCCAACCCCACCGGGCGCCCGGCGGCGGCCCTGTAATTCAAGTGGGGCACGCGGACCGGGCCGTGCCCATCGAACAGCGCCGGCAGGGACGGCCCGGCGGCGGCGGGAACCATCGGCGCGCCCGGATTCCGGGCGGCGATCTCCGTCCAACCGTCCCTCCCTAAGGGGGCCAGGCGGAGGCCGGCCCCGGGGTCGGCCCGGCCCGTGAAATCGATGGCGAAGCGGCCGTCCCAAAGGATGCGCTGGCCGGGGACGGCGGCCATGGGCCCGGGCAGATCCCGGTCCTCCCGGCAGACCAGGTACCCCCCGGCGTCACCCATGACGCGGCAGCCGCCGAGGGTGCGGCCGGCTCCGAGGCCGCCGCCGACGAGGCGGTCGTGGAGGCGTTCCAGCTTTTCCCGCCCGGGCATGTGGGTGCCCCCGCCGACCGACGCCAGCACCCGCCCGAGCACCCTCAGCGAAACCTCCGCCGGGGCCGCCGCCAGGGCGGGGCCGTCGATGCGGGCGTAGCCTTCGGGGTAGACCGAACAGCATGTGGCGGCCAGGGCCGCCGCCGCGTCCTCCAGGGCGATCCGCGCCCGGGCCATGCGGCCGGCGGTTTCCGCCAGCACGTCCGCCGTCAGCCCGGCCGCCGCCAGGCCCGATAGCGCGGCGCGCGCGCCCGTCCTGGCGAAACCGGGGTCCCGGTTGGAAGGGTCCTCGATCCAGTCCTGGCCCAGCACCCGCAAGGTGGCTTCCAGGCGCACCTTCGCCACCCCGAGCAGGGGCCGGATCAGGCGGGCCCAGGGCTTCTCCACGATGGCCGACATGGCCGCCAGCCCGTCCACCCCGCTGCCCCGCCCGAGGCGCATGAGAAAGGTTTCCGCCTGGTCGCCCATGTGGTGGGCAAGGGCGAGGTGAAGGACCCCGGCCTCGCGGCACCACCGGCCCAGGAGCCGGTAACGGGCCGCCCGCGCCGCCGCCTGCACGCCCGACGCCGGCTTGGGTCCCCGCCACCGGAGAACATGGTGTTCCACGTCCCGGGCCTTCAGCCAACGGCCCGCCGTCAGGGCCTCGGCCGCCGATCCGGGACGCAAGCCGTGATCCACGGTCAGCGCGGTCACCCGCCCGCCCCGGGGCCGCGCCCAGCCGTCCGCCAGCAGGCAAAGGGCCAGGCTGTCGGCGCCGCCGGATACGGCGATGGCCACATGGGGACGGGCCTCGAAGGGGCCGACGGCGGCCATCAGGCTAACGAATTCAGGGCCGCCGAGGGGCGCCGGGCCGGATGGGGCTTCGGAGTCCGCCGGCGGCTTGGGATCTTTACCGGTCATTCACTCACAGGCGCCGCGTTGCCACTCCCGGGCCATGGTCTTGCGGATGGCGGCCGGGGCATCGGGAAAGTCGGCCTTCAGCTTCTCGAAGGCGGCGCAGGCTTCCCGTTTCTTGTCCAGGCTGTAGAGCGACATGCCGAGCTTGAGAAGGGCGTCGGGGGCCTTGTTCCCCTTGGGGTCCTTCTGGAAGCCTTCCATGAAGACCTGCGCCGCCTTCTCGTATTCGTGGCGCACGTAGTAGGTCTCCCCCAGCCAGTAGCGGGCGTTGCTGGCCAGGGGGTCGTCGCCGTGGCTTTGGAGAAAGGCGCGCAACGCCGTCTCCGCCTGATCGTAATTAGCCTGGCGCAACAGCCCGAAGGCGTAAGTGTAGCGTTCCCTCGGCGTCCCTTGGGGCAGCACCGGGTCGGCCCCAGGCGGGGCCTGGAGCGGGGCCTGGAGCGACGCCTGGGGCGGCCGGCCGCCTTTCGCCTGGCCGAGGGCTTGGACGTCCTTTTCCGAAACGGTGCCGAGAATTCCCGGCTCGGACGCGAATCCCCCCGGCGGCGCCGTCTGCACCGACGGCGGACGGGGCACCGCCTGCGTCTGCGCTTTCCCAGCCCCCGTCCTTTCCAGGACGCTGAGTCGGAAATCAACGTCCCCGACCAGCTTGTCGAGCCGCTTGTTGATCTGGATCAGGTTATAGGACAGCTGTTCTACGTTGCCGTAGGCGGCCCTGAGTTCGTCGTCCAGGGCGCCGAGGCGCACCTCCAGGCGGGCGATGGCGGAAGCGCCGGGAGCCTGGGGCTGGGCGCCCGCGGCGGTGGGAACGGGCCGCTTGGCGCCGCCCCGGGCGAGTTGCAGGTTCAGGGTCTTGATGTCCCTTTCAAGGCGTTCCAGCCGGTCCAGGAGAGGCCGAAGCCCAGCGTCCTGGGCCGGGGCCGGCTGGGCGGCGATCAACATGGCCAGGGCCAGGCATGCCCCAAGCATCCGGGCGCCGGCCGGCAGCCGCCTATCGGCGGGGATCAGCGGGAATTTCATGGACGTATCCCTTCATAGAGTCCACGCACGGGCCCCCCGTTGCACTGGAGCGCTATCGGCCAGCCGTCACCCGAGGGAGACTATGCACAGCATTCTAGGCAAAATTAGGGCGCTCCGGCAAACGCCGGGGTTCCGGGCGTCAGGGGATGAAGGGCGTTTCTACTAGCTGCCCGCGCCGATGACCTTGGTCACGCCACGGCGGTTCTGCGCCCAGGCCGCCGCGTTGGAGCCCATCGCGACGGGACGTTCCTTGCCGTAGGATATTGTCTTGACGCGGCTGCGGTCGATGCCGAGGGCCGTCAGGTAATCCTTGACCGCGTTGGCGCGCCGTTCGCCGAGCGCCAGGTTGTATTCGCGGGTGCCCCGTTCGTCGCAATGCCCCTCGATGGTCACCCTTACCGACGGATTGCTCTTGAGCCATGCCGCCTGCCTCTGCAGGACCGTCTGGGCTTCGGGCTTGAGGCTCGATTTGTCGAAGTCAAAGAAAACACGGTCGCCGACGTTGGCCTCAAGGTCTTCCTGGGAACCGGGCGCCGGCCCCATGGCCTTCAAGGGCGCGGCTTCGGCCGAGGCCGACGGGGCGGCGGCGGTAGCCGGGGCGGCTGTGTCACCGGCGCCGCTGGTGGCCGCGCTTTCCTCCGGCGCGGTTTCGCAGGCGGCAATTAAAGCGACGGCCGCGATTAGGCCCAAATACTTAAAACGCATGTATGTTGCCTCCTTCACCGGAGCGTTGATCAAGCGCCGCCCAAAACGGCGGCAATAACTATCTAAGAATACAAGTTGCCGAATGTCTTAAAGAGTAAAAAGGTCGATTCCAAGAGTTTTTTCAAAGTTTTCACGGTTTTGACTATAGGGTGCCCCCTTCATGGAATCAAGGGGGACCAAGCCGGATCGGAGGCATCCAGGGGGGTCACGATCTCGCGTTCGTTATAGCCCGTGAGGTCGATGGAAAAAACCCGGGATCGGCCGCCCCGTCCCTTCGAATCAGACGGTTCCTGGCGGAAGAACATGAGCACGCGGCCGTTGGGCGCCCATGTCGGAGCCTCGACGAGAAAGTCCTCGGCGAGAAGCCGTTCGCCACTGCCGTCGGGGCGCATGACGCCGATGTAAAACCGCCCCTTGTTCATCTTGGTGAAGGCGATCAGGTCGCCCCTGGGCGACCACACGGGCGTGGCGTAGCGACCCTTGCCGTAGCTGATCCGCCGGACGCGGCTGCCGTCGGGCTCCATCACATAGAGTTGCTGCGTGCCGCCGCGATCGGAATTGAAGACCACCTTTTTGCCGTCCGGGGCGTAGCTGGGGGAGGTGTCGATGGCCGAATGGTTGGTCAGCCGCCTCACCCGGCGGGTGCCGAGATCCATGGTGTAGATTTCCGAGTTGCCGTCCTTGGCCATGCTCATGATGACATTCTTGCCGTCGGGGGAGAATCTGGGCGCAAACGTCATGCCCGGAAAATCGCCCAGGATTTCCTGGCGGCCGGTGTCGATATTGTAGATGTAAACGCGGGGAAGATTCCCGTAATACGAGAGGTAGGTGATCTCCTGCAGGGTGGGCGAGAAGCGCGGCGTCAGCACGAGGTTGTCCCCGCTGGTGAGGAAGCGGTGGTTCTCGCCGTCCTGGTCCATGATGGCCAGGCGCTTGACCCGGCGGTTCTGGAGACCGCTTTCGGCGATATAGACGATGCGGGTGTCGAAGAAGCCGAGCTCGCCGGTGATGCGCTTGTAGATGGCGTCGGCGGTGATGTGGGCGACCCGGCGCCAGCCGTCGGGGACGGTGGTGTAGACGAAACCCGCCATCTGCTGCTCGGCGAACACGTCCCACAGGCGGAACTGGACCCTGAGCCGGCCGTCGCCGAGAATCTGGACACTGCCCTGGACCATGGCCTGGGCGTTGATCACCCGCCAGTCGCCGAAGCGCGGCAAGGTCTTCAGGCTTTCCCCGGTTTGGATGAAGGCCCGGGGATCCATGGGGCGGAACAGGCCCGACCTTTCCAGGTCGGCGGCCACCACCCGGGCGATGTCCCGCCCGTTGCGGGATTCTTCCGAACTGTTGCCGGTGAAATCGGTGACCGCGATGGGCATGGGCTCCACGGTCCCGCGGGTGATGTCGATCCTGAGTTCGGCCAGGGCCGGCGACGGATCCGGGATCAACACGGACACCAGGAAGAGCAGTTTCCAAAATCCGGGCCATGCCCGGCATCCGGCACGTGTTTTTTTCATCAGCCGAACATCTCCTTGGGATTGAAACTGAGAATCATGAGTTTCCAGATATCATACTTTTCCGCAGGCAGCTTGAACGGTTGGCAGCGCCTGTTCAACACGGCCCTGAGCGCGCTTTCGGCGGCGGAGCGGAAAAACGGGTCCACCGTCATGCGCCCTCGATCCACGATCCTGGCGCTGTTGACGGTGCCGTCGGGATTCATGTCGACGCGGATCTTGATGACCAGGTCCTCCGCGTCCTTGGCGCCCGCCGGCAGGTTCCAGCAGCGCCCGATCTGCTGGCGCAGGAAGTCGATTTCGCTGATGGTCACCGGCAACAGGGAGTTGTGCCGGGGCGCATTCCTGACCAGGACCTTGGCCATCATGGATTCGAAGGACTCCTTTTTCTTCTCTTCCTTGTCTTCCTTTTTGTCGGCGGCCTTGGGCCTGCTTTTCAGCTCCTCCACCGTCTTCAGGACCGAGGCGAATGGATCGGGGGGCTTGGGCTTGCGCTTGGGCTTGACCTTGGCCAGCCTGTGGGGCGGCTTGGGCTTCGGCTTGGCCACGGGCTTGGGCTTCGGTTTCGGCTTTGCCTCGGGTTTCGGCTTGGGCTTCGGCAGCGGCTCGGGCGGCAGGGCGGCCACCTCGGGCGGCGGCGGGGTTTCCGCCTTGGGCGGGGCGGCGGCTTCACCTTGGGCGGCGGCGGGGGAGGCTTCGGCTTGGGTTTCTCCTTGGCGGCTTTCTTTTCCACAGGCGCGTTGGTTTCGTCCGCCACCACCACGATCTCGACCATGATGGGGGTCTCCACCAGGGGAGGCGGCCGGCGCAGCGCCGGCATGCCGTAATAGCCGGCGGCGATCACCATCACATGCAGCGCGGAGGAATAGAGGACGGCGTTGTGCATGGGCGTCATTTCGATTTCGCGGGCCTCTTTTTCCGCCCCTCTTCCAGCCGCTCGGTGATCAGGGCCACCTTCCTGAAGCCGGCGGCGTTGATGGTTCCCATCACCTCCATGACCCGGCCGTAAGGGACTCTCTTGTCGCCGCGCACGAAGATACGGGCGTCGGGATTGCTCCGCGTTATGGCCACCAGGCGCGGGGCCAGGGTGTCGAGCTCCAGTTCCGTCTCCTGGAGGAAGATGCGCCCCTCGGTGTCGATCGAGACTGTCAGCGGCTCGTCATTGCCCTGGATCACCGAGGCCTTGGTCCTGGGCAGGTCGACGTTGACCCCGACGGTGAGCATGGGCGCCGTCACCATGAAGATGATGAGGAGCACCAGCATCACGTCGACCATGGGGGTGACGTTGATGTCGCTCATGGGGCTGTGGGCGCGGCGGCGGGCGCGCTGCACGCCGGGACGGCGGGGAACGGCCTGATCCTGTAACACGGTCAGCTCTTCTCCTCCATCTGGCGCGACAGGATGGCGAAGAATTCGCCGGCGAAGCTGTCCAGGCGCCCGGCGTAGCGGTCCAGGTCCTTGGAAAGCTTGTTGTAGGCGAGTACCGCCGGTATGGCCGCCAGCAGGCCCAGCGCGGTGGCGAACAACGCTTCCGCGATGCCCGGCGCCACCACCACCAGGCTGGTGTTCTTGGACAGCGCGATGGACTGGAAGCTGTTCATGATCCCCCAGACCGTGCCGAACAGGCCGATGAAGGGGGCCGTCGCCCCGGTGGAGGCGAGGAACGTCATGTAGCGCTCCACCTGGTCCATCTCCCGGGTCATGGTGATCTGCATGACCCGGTCGATGCGGTCGCCGAGGCCGACGCGGGCGCCGCTGGAGCCCACCAGGCCCTTGGACACGGCGCGGCGCCATTCCTGCATGGCGGTGATGAAGACCGCGCTCATGGGATCCCGGGGCTTGCTGCCGAGCCGTTCGTAAAGGTCGTTCAGGGACCCGCCCGACCAGAAGGCGGTCTCGAATTCGTTGGCCCCGGCGTTGAGGCGGCGGATGCCCATAACCTTCTCGATGATGATGGCCCAGCACCCGATGGAGGCCATGAACAGGATGATGATGACCAGCTTGACCACGATGTCGGCCCTGAGGAACAGGGCCCAGATGGAAAAGTCCAACGGGGCGACGGACCCGCCCAGTGTTACCACATCGATGACATTGTTCTCCATGGATCAGTCCCGTTCCTTGTGGCGCCCTGGGTCGGGCGCGTTCATGTCCTCAGTCCTCGCCCGTCTCCAGCTCCAGCTGCGCCGCCGGCGGCGGCACGGCCAGGCCCAGGTGCCGGTAGGCCCGCTCGGCCAGGGCCCGGCCCCGGGGCGTGCGCAGGAGGAATCCCTGCTGGATGAGATAGGGCTCGATCACGTCCTCTATGGTGTCGCGTTCCTCCGCCAGGGCCGCCGCCAGGGTCTCGGCCCCCACCGGCCCGCCGCCGTAGTTGTCGGCGATGCAGGCGAGGTAGCGGCGGTCCATGGCGTCCAGGCCGTCCTCGTCCACCTCCAGGCGCTTCAGGGCCGCGTCGGCGGCATCCGCGTCCACTTTCCCGCCCCCGTCCACGGCGGTGAAATCGCGCACCCGGCGCAACAACCGGCCCGCCACCCGGGGCGTGCCGCGCGAGCGCCGGGCGATCTCGGCGGCGCCGTCCACGGTCAGGTCCAGGTCCAGGATGCGGGCCCCGCGCTCGACGATCAGTTGCAGTTCGTCCGGCGTGTAGAAGACCACCCGCAAGGGGATGCCGAAACGCTCGCGAAGGGGCGTGGTGATCAGCCCCGTGCGCGTGGTGGCGCCGATGAGCGTGAACGGCGCCAGGTCGATACGCACGGACCTGGCGCCCGGCCCCTCGCCGATGACCAGGTCCAGCTGGAAGTCCTCCATGGCCGGGTAGAGGATCTCTTCGACCGCCGGGTTGAGGCGGTGGATCTCGTCGATGAACAGGACGTCAAGGGGCTGCAGGTTGGTGAGGATGGCGGCCAGGTCGCCGGCCTTG
>JADFTO010000238.1 GCA_022560215.1 Pseudomonadota bacterium
GCGCGGCTTGTCGACGCCGGGCACCCTGACGAACACCGGGTGCGGCGGGCGGGCGAAAAAGGTCCGGAAGCGCTCCTCGTAATCGGCGATCCGGGTCAGCCCCTTGAACGACGGCGTGGACCCGATGCCGCCCATGGGGTTGTAGTCGGGGACCACGTGACAGCGCGAGCAGTGCTCGACGGCGATCTCCCGGCCCTTGGTGGCGGAGCCCCCGCCCCAAGCGGGAGGCGCCAGAAATAAGGCGGCGGCGAGCACTCCTGGAAGCAGTCGCTTCATGGGCGCCAGCTTATCACGGGCAGGCGGTGAAGTTGACTCCCGGCGCCGGCTTAGGAGTGCTATAATGTTGTCCTGGCCGGCCTGGAATTCCTTCGGGCGCGCTTGATTCCACCCGTCGTTCCGGGCCGGAAGCGCGGCAAGGGACGGCGGCATGTTTCTGCCACTCGAGCGGACCCCGGATTGTTCCCGGCGCGCCTTGGACGCGGCGTCGGCGCTGGACTTGCGCGAAATCGACTTCTTCCGCCTCGCCTACCGGCGCTGGTACGGCCGCGACATCCCGTCTCGCCAGTTGGAGCTGGCCTTCGCCGATTACATGTTCCACCGGGAGGTCCCCATCTGGGTCCGCCATTTCAGCCGCCAGGTGTTCGAGAGGGAGGAGTCCGGGGCCCTCGACCCCCTGGCCCTCGGCGCGGGCCGCTACAAGCGCCGGGTGCCGCCTCCGCCCAGATACGGGAAATTCGCCGTGGCCCTCACCATCGGCGTCTTCGTGCTCTACAGTTTCGTCCTCATGGACACCAGTTACCATCCGCAAACTTCCGCCCCCATGTATTGCCAGGGCGGCGGCGGGCTCAAGTTCTTCGCCGACATGGCCCACGCCATCAGCGGCAAGGAACGCCCGCCCTGTGACCGGCTGGACAGTGCGCAGCAAAAGGCGGAAAAAATAACGAAAACCGATCCTTAAGGTCGGGAATTCCCTTCGAAAAGGCTCTAGGATCGGCGCCGGCTGGACTCAGATGAGCGACACCATGGCGGGGGACAGGAGCGCGGTCGAGGTCAACGGCAGGCGCTATGCCTGGCCGGAGCGCCCGCTGGTCGTGGTCTGCGTGGACGGCTCCGGGCCGGACTACATAGAAAAAGCGGTGGCGGCCGGCGTCATGCCGTTTACGGCGGAGATGCTGGAGAAGGGCGCGGATCTCAGGGTCCTTGCCGTGGTGCCGTCCTTCACCAACCCGAACAACATCTCCATCGTCACCGGGGTGCCGCCGGCCCTGCACGGCATCTGCGGAAACTTTTTCTACGACCGCGAGGCCGACTCCGAGGTGATGATGAACGACCCCGGGTTCCTGCGCGCCCCCACCATCTTCCAGGCCTTCGCCGAAGCCGGCGCCAAGATCGCGGTGATAACCGCCAAGGACAAGCTGCGCCCGCTGCTGGGCCACGGCCTGGACATGAGCCCGGGCGGGGCGGTCTGCTTTTCCGCCGAGAAGGCCGACCAGGCGAGCCCGGCAGAAAACGGCATCGGCGACGTGCTCGACATGGTGGGGCTTCCCCTGCCCCCCGTCTACAGCGCCGAGCTTTCAGAGTTCATTTTCGCCGCCGGGGTCGAGCTCATGGAGCGGCTGCGCCCGGACATCATGTACCTGTCGAGCACCGATTACGTGCAGCACAAGCACGCGCCGGGCACCGGGGCCGCCAACGACTTCTACCGCATGCTCGACGGCTACTGGGCCAGGCTGCACGCCCAAGGGGCGATCATCGCCATCACCGCCGACCACGGCATGAGCGCCAAGCACGACGGGGCCGGCCGCATCAACGTGATCTACCTGCAGGACGTCCTGGACGACAGACTGGGCGCGGGGGCGGCGAGGGTGATCCTGCCCATCACCGATCCCTACGTGGTTCATCACGGGGCGCTCGGCGGTTTCGCCACGGCCTATCTGCCGCCATCGGTGGCGGCGGCGGAGGTGGCCCGGGATCTGGCGTCCCTGGAGGGCGTCGAGTGCGCGCTGACGGCGCCCGAGGCCTGCCGGCGCTTCGAGCTGCCCCGGGACCGCCTGGGCGACGTGGTGGTGGTCACGGAAGGCGGCTGGGCCGTCGGCTCGAGCCCGCACCGCCACGACCTCTCGGGGCTGACGGAGCCGCTGCGCTCCCACGGCGGCATCGCCGAGCAAGTGGTGCCGCTGATCGTCAACCGGCCGCTCGCGGGAATCGAGGCCGGCCGCCGGTTGCGCAATTTCGACGTCTTCGACCTGGCCCTCAACCACGCGCAATAGCCGCAAAAAACGGCGGCAATTCCGCCCATGCCTGAGGAGCGGACGCCATGCCTCGGCGGGCGCTGACGGCGATGATGCTCGGCGTCTTCCAGATGCACGACATCGAGCCGGGGCCCCTGGTCTTCATCAATTCCAGCGACCTCGTGTGGGTTGTCTTCGCCGCCATGTTCTACGCCAACATCGCCATCCTGGTGCTGGGAGTCCTGGAAACCAAGACGGTGCTGCACCTGTTGAAGATCCCGTTCCAGTACCTGGCGCCGGCGATCCTGCTGATGTCCACCATCGGCGCCTACGCGGTGCGCAGCCTGGCCATGGACGTGCTTGTCATGTTCGTCGCCGGTCTCCTCGCCTACCTGCTCAGGCGCACCGGATATTCGGTTGCCGGCATCATCCTCGGCCTCATCCTGGGCAAGCTGGGGGAGCAGAACTTCGCCCAGGCCATGCAGATGGTGAGTTACGACATGTGGGTGTTCATCAGCCGGCCCATCGTCGCCGTCCTGCTGTTCGCCGGCCTCGCCACCATCGTCACCAACTTGATCCGGGCGCTCAGGGGAAGCCTCAAGGGGATCGAACCTTGAGGCTTGTGCGCGGCGAAGGTGCGGGTTGGGTCTGAGCGGCCCATCACGCTCCGCCCCCATAGGGTCCGCTATGCGGCCCTAAGCGGTCGAAACGAGCCTGAAAATCCGGTCTTGACCCCTTTTCGGTGGTCCGAGGTGCTCGGCCCCAACGCCAGGGATGAACCGCGGCCGTCGATCGGCGGCGGCAAGGCGAAATTTTGCGCCGGCGACGGAACGGCTCGGGTCACCGGCGATTGAGGGACGGGCAAAGCCCAGGGCGGGGCGGGGCCGCTCGATACTCCTGTCAGAACCGGGTGCCGCGTTGAACTAGAACGGCACCCAGGAATGCTTTCTGGTGTAGTGGAGGTAGCCGATGTTGGCGCCGGCGCGCAGCCCGACGCCGGTGCGGATGGGGGCCAGGATGATCTTGCCGCTTTGTTGGTAGTTCACGCCGACGCCGGCGACGAAGTAAAAAGTTCCCTCGATTCCGGGAAAGCGCTGGAAAATGCTGTCCGGGCCCTGGAGATGATAGATCAGGACGAACACCTTGGAGGCGTTGCCGCCGACGTCGAAGCCGATCGAGGGGCCCTGCCAGTAGACCTTCCTCGGCGCGTGTTTCTTCCGATTCAACATGCCGTTGCCGTAACGCAAGCCGACGATGAAGGCGCCGCTGCCTTCCTCTCCGGTGATAAAGCCGTTGGGGCGTCCCTGGTCCTGGAACACCTTCTGGATGACCTTGGCCAACCCCTTGGTGGTGTCGCCGAAGAAACCCGTCGCCGTCTCCAGGATCGTCTGCTCATCGAAGGTATCGTCTTCCGCCGCCTTGCCCGCTTCGGCGCCATGGGCCTGGGGACCGGCCAGCATCGCCAGGACGGCGGCGGCGGCGAGAGTGCGGTTGAGGAAATGTTTCATGGCCTTCTGTCCAATAGTCGTTCAAGCCTCGGGAGTTGATCCGGAGTGGACCGGCGGGAATGGCGGTGGACTGAATTCCGGCAATCACCCCGATATCGCACGACCGGCGGCGAATTGTCGTGGCGCCGGCCCGTGGTGGTA
>JADFTO010000239.1 GCA_022560215.1 Pseudomonadota bacterium
GCCGCGGAACGTAGAACCCGCGGTTGGTGAAATAGAAGGTCTCCCCCCAGTCGATTGCCCTTTTCGGCACCGGCAGGATGTTCACGAGCAGGCCGTGGACGAGCAGGATGTGAAGCAGGACCGGAACGTTCCTGACGTATTCGATATAGCAATAAACAATGCGGTTGATCAGCCAGTTCCTTGACAGCCGCATGACCCCGAAAACGAAGCCGATGATGGTCGCGAGGAATATGCCGCAGCCCGCCACCAGCAGCGTGTTCAAGATGCCGACGTACATCGCGCGCAGGTGGCTGTCGCGGGAATTGTATTCGATCAGCGTTTGATTGATGTCGTAGCTGGCCGGCATCGACAGGAAATCGAAACTGTAGCCCTTGCCGATGGTCTCCAGGTTGATCACCGCGTTGCGCACCATGTAGCCGGTGAAGGCGAACAGCAGCGCGATGGTGATGATCTGAAGGATGACCGCGCGCGCGCCCTTGTTGCGCCACAACAAGACAAGGGCGTTTTCCCTCGCCGCCGCAGTCGTGGCGGTACTCATTTGCGACCCCTGGAATTGACGGTTCGTTCGCCCGGGCGCGACCGATCGTTAACGTTCCGCCGCGCTTGATGGTTTCGGTTTGACGACGGCACCGGCGGTCATACGACCGCCGGTGCCGTCGCCAAAACCATCGAATCCGCGTGCCTTAGCGGATCGGCGGAGCGTAAAGGAGCCCGCCGTGGGTCCACTGGGCATTCAGCCCACGGGCCAATCCGACCGGGGTGTTTACACCAATGTTGCGCTCGAAGATCTCGCCGTAGTTGCCGACGGCCTTGATGACGCGGACGGCCCACTGCTTGTCGAGACCGATCATTTTGCCGAAGTTGCCTTCGGAACCCAGAATCCGGTCGATGTTGGGATTGTTGGCGCCCTGCGCCAACTTGTCGACGTTGCCCTGGTTGATGCCGTATTCCTCGGCAGCGATCAGCACGTTGAGAACCCAGCGCACCACGTCGGCCCACTGGTCGTCGCCCTGGCGTACGGCTGGACCCAGCGGTTCCTTGGAGATGATCTCAGGCAGAATGATGTGGTCGTTCGGATTCTCGAAGGTGGCCCGGCTAGCCGCCAGTCCCGAGGCGTCCGTCGTGTAGGCGTCACAACGGCCGGCCGTGTAGTTGGTCAGCGCTTCCTCGTTGGTCTCGATCGGCACCGGCTCGTACTTGATTTTGTTGATGCGGAAGAAGTCGGCGAGGTTCAGCTCGGTCGTGGTGCCAGTCTGGATGCAGACCGACGCGCCGTCCAGTTCCTTGGCGCTCTTCACGCCGAGGCTCTTTCTCACGATGAAGCCCTGGCCGTCGTAATAGTTGACGCCGAGGAAGGTCAGCTTGAGGTCGGCGTCCCGGCTCATGGTGATCGTCGTGTTCCGGTAGAGGAGGTCGCCTTCACCGGAGTTGAGGGTGGTGAACCGGGTCTTGCCGGTCGTCGGAATGAACTTCACCTTGTTGGAATCGCCGAGAACGGCCGCCGCCGTGGCGCGGCAGAAGTCAATGTCGAAGCCTTCCCAGCGGCCGTTCGCGTCGGGCGCCGCAAAACCGGCGAGACCGGTGGTGACGATGCAGCTCAACTCGCCCTTTTTCTTCACGTCGTCCAACGTGCCGGCGCTGGCGGCCGTGGCCACGAAAGAGACGGCAATGAGGCTGATGAGAATCCGCATGTTGGTATCCTCCCTGTTTAAGAAACACTCGCGTTTGTCGGCGTCCCCTGGTTAAGGCGATGCCGAAACGGGAGCCGAGTTGAATCCGTATCACGATTCAGAGAGCAGTCTCAAGAGCTAAGCGAAATCCGCATCGCGGCCATTCCAGCGCCATCCTGGGCGGGATGATCGGCCGCAACCGCCCCGTCAAGGCCGGCGGGCGATCATGTCGATCTCGACCAGGGCGTCCCGGGCCAGGCCGGTGACGCCGACGCAGGTCCTGGCCGGCAGCCTTTGGGCAGCAAAATAAGCGGCGTAGGCCCGGTTCATGGACTCAAAGTCCTCGGCGAAGCGGACCAGGTAGGCGCGCACGCAAACCACGTGCTCGAGCCCGAGGCCGAGGCCGTCCAGCACGATGAGCAGGTTGTCCATGACCCGGCGGGTCTGGGCCTCGATGCCGTCGGGCAGGGGCCGGGCATCGTCCCCGGGGTGCGTCGGCATCTGGCCGCTCAGGAATACCCAGCCGCCGGCCTCGGCGGCGTGGCTGAAGGGCGCCACCGGCTCGGGCGCGGCCGCGACATTATGAAACTGGGGCTCGCTCATGGGGATGTCCTCTACTTTTTCAGTCGGTCCCATCATTCTCGCACCGGGGAAAATTCCTGACAACAGGCGGCCAGCCTCCGCCTGCCGGGCCCTTTTTTTGGCCTAACATGCTGCTGAAAAACTGTCCGGAAAGGCATGCCTCGCCCTTCGAGACGGCCCTTCGGGCCTCCTTGAGGCGTGAGGAGCGAAGCGTCTCGAAGCGTGAGGTCAAACAATTAGAACTCTTTTTCAGCAGGCTGCTAAACTCCGCCTCTCAATTGCCGGGCCGGCGCGGCGCTTGAGCGGCCAAAGGCAGAATCCAGGGCGATTCCATGATGGAATTCGCTCTAGCGGGGGATTTCATGGCCAGGAAAAGAGACACCGTCATCGCCACCGCCGGGCGCCATCCCGAGGACCACCACGGCACCGTCAACCCGCCCGTCCACCATGCCTCGACCATCGTATTCCCGACCCTGGCGGCCTACGAAGACGCCCAGAACAACCTGTTCGAGAGCGTCAACTACGGGCGCATCGGCACGCCCACCTCGCACGCCTTCGAAGAAGCGGTGACGGCCCTTCACGGGGGCCTGAAGACGGTCTCCCTGCCGTCGGGGCTTTCGGCCTGCGTCACCGCCCTCATGGCGTTCCTGGAGACGGGCGACCACCTGCTCATGTGCGACAGCGTCTACGGGCCGACGCGGCTGCGGGTGTGCGAGCACCTGCTCGCCCGCTCCGGCGTCGAGACCACCTACTACGACCCCCTGATCGGCGCCGGCATCGCCGAGCTGATCCGCCCCGAGACCAAGGTGATCTACATGGAATCCCCGGGCTCGCTCACCTTCGAGGTCCAGGACGTGCCGGCCATTGCCGGGGCCGCCAGGGACCGGGGCGTCGTCACCATGATCGACAACACCTGGGCCTCGCCGTTCCTCTGCCGGCCGCTCGAGCTCGGCGTCGACGTGGTGATCGAGGCCGCGACCAAGTACATTTCCGGCCACTCCGACGTCATGCTGGGAAGCGTCACGGTGGCGACGGACGAGCACTTCCGAAAGCTCAAGTGGACGGCCATCTCCTTCGGCGCGGCGGCGGGGCCGGACGACCTCTATCTCGGGCTCCGGGGCCTGAGGACGCTGTCGGTGCGGCTCGAACGCCACCAGCGGAACGCGCTTCGTGTGGCGGCATGGCTGGACGGGCGGGCCGAGGTCGAACGCGTGCTCTACCCGGCGCTCACCGGCGATCCCGGCCACGGGCTCTGGCAACGCGACTTCGACGGCGCCTCGGGGCTGTTCGGCGTCCTCCTCGGCGAAGGCGTGGGCAAGCCCGCCTTCGCCGCCATGATCGACGGGCTGGAGCTGTTCGGCCTCGGCAACAGCTGGGGCGGTTACGAAAGCCTGGTCCTGCCCACCCGTCCCGGGCGCATGCGCACGGCCACCGAATGGACGCATGAGGGCCCGAGCTTCCGCCTCCACGTGGGGCTGGAGGACCCGGACGACCTGATCGCCGATTTGGAAAAGGGGCTGGAGAGACTAAGAGCGCTCTAACGGGCGGGCCTGAAGAAAAGCTTGGCCAGGGCGAACAGGGCCAGCGCCGCCACCACGATGGAGGGCCCGGAC
>JADFTO010000240.1 GCA_022560215.1 Pseudomonadota bacterium
CGTCGAGCGCGACCACCCGCTGGCGGGGCGCATCTGGCGGCCCTCGGAGAATGGCTTCGTCGATCGCGAGGCGGTGCTGGCGGTGCTCGAGAAAGCGCCCTTCGTGCTCATCGGCGAAAAGCACGACAACGTGGATCACCACGGCATCCAGGCCTGGCTGCTGGCCCAACTCGTCGCCCGGGGGCGGCGCCCCGCCGTCGCCTTCGAGATGCTGACCAGGGACCAGGAGGGCCGCCTGGCCGACTACCTCGCCGCCCATCCCCGCCAAGCCGCCGGCCTCGGCGACGCCGTCGCCTGGGAGAAGAGGGGCTGGCCGGACTGGGCCACCTATCGGCCCATCGCCCAGGCGGCGCTCGACGGGGGCGCCCCGATCATGGCGGCCGGCCTGCCGCGCAAGACACTGCGGGCGATCGCCGAAAAGGGGGTCGAGGCGCTGGACCACGAGGACAAGGGCTTGCTCGGGCCGTATCGCGCGCTGCCGCCGCGCCTCGCCGCGCGGATGAAGGAGCAGATCATCGAGAGCCACTGCAACATGCTCCCGGCGTCCATGATCGATCCCATGCTCACCACGCAGACGGTGAAAGACGCCGCCATGGCCGCCGCCCTGGTGCGCGGCGGGCAAGCGGCCGGGCGCGACGGTGCGGTCCTCATCGCCGGCAACGGACACGTCCGCGCCGATCTCGGGGTCCCTTGGCATCTGCGGCGCATGGCTCCCGGCAAGGCCGTAGCCGTGATCGGCCTGCTCGAGGTCGAGGCGGGGGAAAATGACCCGTCCGCCTACGGAGCGGGGTTCGGCGGCAGCACCCTGCCATTTACCTTCATATGGTTTTCGCCGCGGGTCGATAACCTGGATCCGTGCGAGGAATACGCCGAGCAGCTGCGCCGCGCCGGGAAAAAGCGACACAAGCCATACCCCGCGTCCTGAATGTCCGCTTATGGCTATTAGCGGACTCTTTGCTGGGCAGTGAAAAAGGTCCGCTTTACCCCCGAAAGCGGACATTCTGAGGGTAGTCGCAAAATGTCTGCTTTTGACCCAAAGCGGAAGTTGGGGAGTTATCTTGTAGGTGAGTTGACTCGCTATCCATATTTCAATAATACATGAAATATGGAAATTAAATCCGCTGTAGATGCGTTGTCGGCACTGGCCAATGAATCCCGGCTGGAAGTATTTCGATTGCTCGTCCCCGAAGGTCCAAATGGACTTCCGGCAGGGGAGATCGGCAACAGGCTGGGTATCCCTGCGAATGCGCTGTCGTTCCATCTTACGCGGCTACGCCATGCGGGTCTCGTCACGGTAAGGCGGAACGGCCAACAAAAGATATACGCTGCCGCTTACGAGGGGATGCAAGGTCTGATGGATTATTTGGCTGAAAATTGCTGCCGAAACGAAGCAACCGGATGTTCAACGGATTGTCCGCAACCTTCGTCCACTGAGGCTGAAGAAAAACACGGCAGGCGAAAGGTTCGCATCGCATAACTGCCGTGTTTCTGATCTTTTCCATTGGAGACCTCAGATGCAGATACACCGCCTGTCACGAAATGAGGCATTGAAGGCCTTAGGAATAGGAGTCGTGAACGCGCTTCTGCTGTCCGCCATCATGGTTCCAGCCTTCAAGTTCGGGATTGCCCCCATGCCAAAGCCACCCTCGCTGGCTTTGGCCCAGTTATTAATTGGTCCGGAGGTGCCGTTGCCTGTGGGCCTGTTATTTCACGTCGCATACGTGACGTTTTGGTCGGTGGCATATGTGATGTTCTTTTGGGATCGGTTGACGATCTGGAACGCCCTGTGGCTGGGCTTCGGCCTGTGGGTTGTGATCCTCATTGTCTTCTTCCCCCTCTTTGGATGGGGGTTCCTGGGCCTTGAGATCAGCCCGAAGCTGATCCCCGCATCGTTGGCGCCTCACCTTCTTTTTGCGGTGTTTCTATCGGGATTGTGTCGAATAGGCTTCAAGAAGACGACGCCATCTGACGAAGAACAAGCGACCTGACTCGAATGAAAACAGGATTGCTCGCCTTGCGCCTGCTTTACGGCGCGGCGGGCCCGTTCATGGGCTGATTTCGGGGACTAGCCGGCGTTCATGAAGCTGGGCTCGCAGAACTGGCGGCGGCTCTTGAGCTTGCGGCACATGTCCGCCGCCGCCGCCTTGTCCCTCAGGGGGCCCGCTTTCAGGCGGAAGAAGATCCCCTTGCTCGGCCCCAGGTTGACCCGGGTGATCTCGGAGCTCAACTCGCTAAGCAGGGACTTGTGGGCGCGGCGCAACTGTGACCAGCCGCGGTCCGCCGCCTTCCGGGTGCGGTAGGAGGCGAGGTGGACGGCGGGCTGGGGACCGGTCTTCTTGGATATGGCCGCCATTTCCGACGGCGGGGATTTCTTCACCCCGGGGGCCGGCGCCATGCGCATGGTCGGTTCGGGCTGCATGGCCTTCTCTATGGCCCGGCGTTCCTTGGCGTATTCGTCGGAGCTGATGAAAGCGCCTTCCTTGAGCCGCTCCAGCATGCGCACGGCGTCGGCGGCCTCCATCAAGCCCCGGGGCGGGGCGCCGGGATTGGCCACCACGACCGGCGCCGACGGCATCAGGGCATCCAGGATCATGGACCGTTCCGAGGCATGCTGGCCGATGGTCATGGCGCGCATCTCGAGCGCCCTGCCGATGGCCCTGAGCCTGCCGGAAATCTGCTCGGTGGCAGGAACCGGCCGGTCCAGTCCCGCCGCCGGAGGCGGTGAGGTCAGGGGCAGGAGCGCCCCCACGTTGGCCTGGCGCCGGGTGTCGAATTCCTCTCTCGTGATCAGCCCCTGGTCGCTGAGCGCCTTGAGGGTCTTGAAGCGGGAAACGATGTTGGCGTCGGCCTCGGCGAACATCATGGTTTCGGCGGCCGCCGCCGCGGGCCGTGCCGTCCGCCCGAGCATGGCCTGGCCCGCCGGCCCGCCGAAAACAGCGGGCGGGCGCGCCGCGGGCTTGACGGCCGGCGCCGTCATGCCCTGTTGTCCGGCGGCGCCCTTCTCCAAGCCGCCCAGCACGCCGCCGCTATCCATCAGGGACAAGTTCACGCTGGCGATTTCGGATATGGGCCGGGTGGAGATGTTGTTCCAGATCACGAACTGTTCGGTGTCCGGGGGCCGGATGGCGAGAATGGCCTGGTACATGGCCCGGGCCTTGGTGGTCTGGCCCGTGTTCTGATAGAGGATGCCCGAGCCGAGCAGGGCCTGCACGTCCTTGTCGTTCTTCTTCAGGGCTTTTAGGAAATGGCTCTCGGCGGTGACGTAGTTGCCCTTGGCCAGTTCGGCGAGCCCCAGTTCGGCCTCGATGTTATTCTTGCCGAAGGACGCCCAGAAGGGGCGGCTGAAGAGGTCTTCCTGCGACACCCCGGTGCAGGCGGAAAGAGCGGCCACGGCAACCAGGACGGCCGCATGGCGGAGAATCCGGCGCTTCACCATTCCCTTCCCTTTGCCTCGAGGAATCCGGCGGGTTCAGGCCCGGAGATCGGATAAAACACTAAATATGGTACTTCAATTCCCATGTAAATACTAATATTTGTTAATCTCGGGAACATTTTCCCGGCTCCTACCCCCCGCCCGCCGCCGAAGGTTCCAGGCACAATTCCATGTAAGTGACTCCGTCCAGGGGGTTTTCATAGTACGCCGGAATCTCGACGAAGCCCAGGGAGCGGTAAAGGCAGGCCGCGATCGCCAGTCGGGGCAGGGTATCGAGGCACATGCGCCCGTAGCCGGCGGCGGCGCCCTCATCGAACCCCTGGAAGCAGAGGTCCACGCCCAGCCATTGCCGGTATTCGACGAAAAGCGCCCGAACCTGCTCCATGTCCCGGGGGCCGTCGGCCTGGTCTATGGCTATGGGCCGGCTCATG
>JADFTO010000241.1 GCA_022560215.1 Pseudomonadota bacterium
GTCCAGGCGCCCCAACCATCCCCTTCAATCTCTCGACATCGGTGATATATTCGTCCCTTGAGCATCGGAGCCAATGGGCGGAGCGACGAATCGATGAGCGAGACCAGCGAGGGCGCGAAGGACTTCATCCGCCAGATCGTGAGCCAGGACGTGGATTCGGGGCGCACACGCACCGTCGTCACCCGCTTCCCGCCCGAGCCCAACGGCTATCTCCATATCGGCCACGCCAAGTCGATGTGCCTGAACTTCGGCGTCGCCGCCGAGTTCGGCGGCCGCTGCCACCTGCGCTTCGACGACACCAACCCGGCCCGCGAAGAGGCGGCCTTCATCGACAGCATCAAAGACGACGTGAGCTGGCTCGGCTTCGACTGGGGGGAGCACCTTTATTTCGCCTCCGATAATTTCGAGCAGCTCTACCTTTGGGCCCAGCATCTGATCGGCGAGGGCAAGGCCTACGTGGACGACCTGTCGGCGGACGACATCCGCGCCTATCGCGGCACCCTGACCGAAGCGGGGCGGAACAGCCCCCATCGCGGCCGCTCCCGGGACCGGAACCTGGATCTCTTCGCCCGCATGCGGGCCGGCGAATTCGCCGACGGCGAGCGCGTGCTGCGGGCCAGGATCGACATGGCGTCGGGCAACATGAACATGCGCGATCCGGTGCTGTACCGCATCCTGCACAGCCCCCACCCGCGCACGGGCCGCGCCTGGTGCATCTATCCCACCTACGACTTCGCCCACGGCCAGTCGGACGCCATCGAGGGCGTCACCCATTCGCTGTGCACGCTGGAGTTCGAGGACCACCGTCCCCTCTACGACTGGTTCATCGACAACCTGCCCGTGCCGTCCAGGCCCAGGCAGTACGAGTTCTCGCGCCTCAATTTGTCGCACACGGTGCTCTCCAAGCGGAGGCTCGCGCAACTGGTCGACGAAGGCCACGTGGCGGGCTGGGACGACCCCCGCCTGCCGACCATCGCCGGGCTCAGGCGGCGGGGCTACCCGCCCGGGGCCATCCGCGACTTCGCGGCGCGCACAGGCGTCACCAAGAGCGACCACGTGGCCGAGATGGCGCTCCTCGAGCATTGCGCCCGGGAGCTCCTGAACAAGCAGGCCCAGCGCCGGATGGCGGTCCTCAACCCCCTCAAGGTGATCATCGACAATTACCCGGAAGGCGGGACGGAGGACCTGGACGCCGTCAACAACCCCGAAGATGCGTCCGCCGGCACGCGGCCCGTGCCCTTCTCCCGCGAAATATATATCGAGCGCGACGACTTCATGGAGGAGCCGCCGAAGAAGTTCTTCCGCCTGGCGCCCGGGCGCGAGGTGCGCTTGCGCTACGCCTACTTCATGACCTGCCGCGACGTGGTCAAGGACGGGGCCGGCCGTGTGACGGCGCTCCATTGCACCTACGATCCCGAAACCCGGGGCGGCAACGCGCCCGACGGGCGCCGGGTCAAGGCGACGCTGCATTGGGTGTCGGCGGCCCATGCGCTGGAAGCGGAAGTCCGGCTCTACGAGCCCCTGTTCAGCCAGGCCAACCCGGAGACCGGCGGGGACCTGGCCAGCGACCTCAATCCCCGGTCCCTGACGGTGTTGGAGGGGTGCCGCGTGGAGCCTTCGCTCAAGGACCTGGGCCCGGGGGAGACGGTGCAGTTCGAACGGCTGGGCTATTTCTGCCTGGATGCGGAGTCACGGCCCGGGAGCCCGGTCTTCAACCGCACGGTGGGCTTGCGCGACGCCTGGGCCCGGATGCAGGCCAAATCCAAATAGAGCCTACTCCCAACTAGTCGGATAGTGCCCTGACCACCGTCACCCGGGTCCCGCGCTTGGTGGGGATGACAGCCCTGACCACGATGCCGTCCGCCCCGTACCAGACCCGGCTGACGCGCCCGGCCCGGGTCACGTCGTAGCGCCGCGCCGGGCCGTCCCCGCCCGCCACCGGTTCCAGGCCCCTATAAGCGACGGTCATCTCGCTCCGGCGGCCCTTGAGGGGGTTGAGCAGGGGGCCGTCCTTGAGCGCCTCCTCGCACCACAGCAACCAGGTCAAGAGGGAGCCCGCCGCGTCCTTGGCGGCGCCGTTGACGGAACCCGCAAGCCATTACCTTGGACCGAGACGGTGACGGCGAATTCCCTTCCGTTGTCCACCGTGAGCCCTGAGAAGCGGCGGAAAGCCCCGTCAACCCAGACCTCGACCGAGGAGTGCCGGTAGACGAGGATGGGGATGACGAAAAGCACGGTGACACGGATGTCGATTTCGGTGCGGATGGTGGTTTCGGCTTCCTGCTCCCTGATTTCGATCCCGATACGGCCGACCGGATCGCCGTCTTCCGAAAGGCTGAAGCCGAGATCGCCGGCGGGCGGCGGACAGGCGGCCACGGCGGCCGGAGCCATCGCCAGGAGACCGAGCGCCGCCAGGGCAAGCCTTGGGGTTTTCATGATCAGGCCTTCCTGGCGCCAAACCGCCGGGGCGCCGGCGGGCGTCCCTCCACCGGAGGGGCTGAGTGTGCAATCCCCAGGGAAAAAATGTAAGCGTGCCCGGGGAAATCCCCGGGTTGCGCGGCTCGGCCCTTGCGTGCTATGGGCAGTGAGGAGCGGGAAAACAGGGAGTCGGCCATGGATACCGCCAAGTTCCTCATCGGCATGCCCGTGCGTCACAGGCTCTATGGCTTTCGCGGCATCATCTTCGACGTCGATCCGACCTTCGGCAACACCGAGGAATGGTACCAAAGCATTCCCGAAGGGGTGCGCCCCAGGAAGGACCAGCCCTTCTACCACCTGTTCGCCGTGAACCCCGACCAGTCTCCCTACATCGCCTATGTGTCGGAGCAGAACCTGGTCGAGGACGAGGACGGGCCTCCCATCCGTCACCCCGGAATCGACGCCTATTTCGAGGGCATGGAGAACGGGCGCTTCCTCGCCCGCGACAAAGCCAACTGAGACCCCGCCCGGGAGTGCCGGTCCTGACCCGAAGCAGGACGCGCCAATAGCGCCCCACTTACGAGGATACGCCCGGCGTTGTGCGCGCCGGGCGTTATCGCATCGATACCCTCCTTACTTGGAAAGGGTATAGGTCTTTCCAACTTCCGGCGAGAGAACGTTGACGTTAATCCCCAGTTTCTTGATTTCCGCCTCGAACTCGGCCGGCGTTCCCATCCACGGGGGGGCCCCCTTGATGCGGTAGTGTTGTGGAACGACCGTCTTGAGATTGGGATTATCGGTCATCAGCAGTTTGATTGCGAAGGCGGCGTCGTCCGGATGCATCATGAACCGTCCGGCGATCGGCACCAAGACGACGTGCGGCTGAAAGCGCATGCCGAACAGCTGCAACTCCATGGAAAGTCCCGTGCTGCCGGCCATCAGAACCGTGAGGCCGTTTTCAAAGGTAATCACCGAACCGGACGCCGGCCCTCCGTAGTAATTGGCCGGAAAGTCTTTATCCCCAGGCTTGATGCCGGTGCCATGGGCAGCTTGAATAAGCTGCACCGTAACGTTTCCCACTTTATAGCGGCCGCCGATGGCGCCCCGGTAAATCTGCTTCTTGGAGCCGCCGTACTTCTCGATCTGGTTCTGCATCCAACCGCCAAGCTCGGCCACGGTGAAGATGGTGGCGCCGGTCTTAGCCGCGATCTCGACCGCGTTGCCCTGGTCATCGCCATGGCCCGACGTGGTAAGAATAAGGTCTACGTCGCCCTTCTTGTAGGAATCGAGGGTCATCGGGGCATCCTTGTTACCCTTGACCCACGGATTTATGAGGATGACCTTGCCTTCATCGGAAACGAACTTGAAATGCTGGTTGCCGTAGAACGTCATCTCGACCGCCGAGGCCGGCGCGGC
>JADFTO010000046.1 GCA_022560215.1 Pseudomonadota bacterium
CGTCGAAACGCCGGTCAGACCGGGCGCACCAGGGCGTGGCGTTTGCGGCCGGCCGACAGTTTGATCACCCCGTCGCCGGTCTTCTGGTCAAGGGTGACCAGATCTTTTTCGCTCGCCACACGCTGGTCGTTGACGCGTGCGCCGCCGCCCTTGATCAGGCGCCGGGCCTCGGCCCTGGAGGCGGCCAGCCCCGCTTTTAGAAGCAGCTCGAATGCGGGGATGCCGCCTTCCAGGTCGGCCCGGGGGACCTCGACGGTGGGAAGATCCTCGGCGATGACGCCTTCCTCGAAGGTCTTGCGGGCGGTTTTGGCCGCCGCCTGGGCCGCCTCCGCGCCGTGGCAGAGGATGGTCGCGGCATTGGCCAGGGCTTTCTTGGCCTCGTTGAGCTCGACTCCCTCGAGGGCTTCCAGGCGCTCGATCTCGGGCAGGCCCAGGTCGGTGAACAGGCGCAGGAAGCGGCCCACGTCCGCGTCCTCGGTGTTGCGCCAGTACTGCCAGTAGTCGTAAGGCGAGAGCATGTCCCCGTTCAGCCACACCGCGCCCTCGGCCGTCTTGCCCATCTTGGCGCCCGACGCCGATTCCAAGAGCGGCGTGGTCAGCCCGTATAGGGCGCGCCCGTCCAGGCGCCGGCCGAGCTCGACGCCGCCGACGATGTTCCCCCACTGATCGGAGCCCCCCATCTGCAGCCGGCAGCCGTGGCGCCTGGCCAGCTCGAGAAAGTCGTAGGACTGAAGGATCATGTAGTTGAATTCGAGGAAGCTGAGCGGCTGTTCCCGGTCCAGGCGCGATTTCACGGAGTCCAGGGCGAGCATGCGGTTGATGGAGAAATGGGGCCCGTAATCGCGCAGGAACTCGATGTAGTTCAGGCCCTCCAGCCAGTCCGAGTTGTCCACCATGACGGCGTCGCCCGGGCCCTCGCCGAAGGTCAGGAAGCGGGCGAAGACGTGCTTGATTCCGGCCATGTTGGCGGCGATGTCGGCGGCGCTCAACAACTTGCGGGCCTCGTCCTTGCCCGAGGGGTCGCCGACGCGCGATGTGCCCCCGCCCATCAGCACGATGGGCTTGTGGCCGCTCCGCTGCAGGATGCGGAGCAACATGATGGAGACCAGGCTGCCCGCGTGCAGGCTGGGCGCCGTGCAATCGAATCCGATGTAGGCGGCGATGACTCCGTCCGCCGCCAGGGCGTCGAGCGCGTCCAGGTCCGTGCATTGGTGCAGGTAGCCGCGTTCGACCACGGTGTGGATGAATTCGGAACGATGGCTGGCCATGACCTGTTTCCGGCTTGCCCGGGGCGGGCGTTGTTAACACAATACTCCCGGACCTTATACAACGCCGCCTTGACCATGGACAGGGGATGCAGGTGACGGATTTCGCGCCGCTGACAGCGCTGGGCTTGATGAGCGGCACCTCCATGGACGGCATCGACGCCGCCATCGTGGAGACCGACGGGGAGCGCCTGATCGGGTTCGGCCCGGGCGCCAGCTTCCCTTACGACGCGGAATTCCGGGAACGGCTGCGCGGGCTGATCGCCCATGGCGGCGACGAGGCCGAGGTCGCCCGCGAGCTGACCGAAAGGCACGCGGGCGCCGTCGGCCGCCTTCTCGAGGGCATCGGCGGCGTGGACGTCATCGGGTTCCACGGCCACACCGTCAGCCACCGGCCGGACCGTGGCCTCAGCCGCCAGATCGGGGACGGCGCGGCCCTGGCGCGGCTGACGGGCATCCCCGTGGTCGACGACTTCCGAAGCCGGGACATGATGGAAGGGGGCGAGGGCGCGCCGCTGGCGCCGCTCTTCCACGCCGCCCTGGCCCGGGACATGGAAAAGCCCGTGGCGGTGCTCAACATCGGCGGCGTCGCCAACCTTACCTGGATCGGGCCCGAAGGCGAGTTGCTCGCCTTCGACACCGGTCCCGGGAACGCCCTCATCGACGACTGGACCCTGAAGACCACGGGCCGGCCCATGGACGAGGACGGCCGCCTGGCCCGGGGGGGCGAGGCCGATGCCCGGGCGCTCGCGGCCCTGCTCGAGCACCCCTATTTCCTGAAGCCCCCGCCCAAGTCCCTGGACCGGAACGCGTTCGGCGCGGGCGCGCTGGGAGGGGCCTCGGCGGCCGATGGGGCCGCCACCCTGACCCGCTTCACCGCCGCCGCCGTGGCCCGGGCCCGGGACTTCCTGCCGTCCCCGCCAAGGCGCTGGCTGGTGACGGGGGGCGGCCGCCTCAACGGCAGCCTGATGGCGGCCATAGCCCAGGCCCTGGAAGCGGACGTGGAGCCGGTGGAGGCGGTGGGATGGCGGGGCGACGTCCTGGAGGCCCAGGCCTTCGCCTTTCTCGCCGTGCGCTCGCTCAGGGGCCTGCCCCTGAGCCTGCCCGGCACCACGGGCGTCTCCAGGCCGGTCAGCGGGGGCGTCCTTCATCGGCCGCCGGGAGATGATTAGAGGTCTAGGCCGCTTTCGGCAGCACCTTGTCCAGATAGTCCTCGATGTGGCCGATGAGGATCTCCATGTGGTCGCGGAAGAAGTGGTCGGCCCCGTCGATCACCCGGTAGTCGATGGTGATGTTCTTCTGGCTCGACACCTTCTGGGCCAGCTTGTCCACCGAGGCGATGGGCACCACGTCGTCCCGGTTGCCGTGGACGATCATGCCCGAGGCGGGACACGGCGCCAGGAAGGAGAAATCCTGCATGCTCGCCGGCGGGGCCACGGAGATGAAGCCGCTGATCTCGGGCCGGCGCATCATCAGCTGCATGGTGATCCAGGCGCCGAAGGAAAAACCGCCGATCCAGCACCCCGAGGCGTTGGGATTGTGAGTCTGCATCCAGTCGAGGGCGGAAGCGGCGTCGCTCAGCTCCCCCTGGCCGTTGTCGAATCGGCCCTGGGACCGCCCGACCCCGCGGAAATTGAAGCGCAATGCCGAAAAACCCCGGCGCGTGAAGGACTGAAAGAGCGAATAGACGACCTTGTTGTTCATGGTTCCCCCGTGCTGGGGGTGGGCATGCAAGAGAAGCGCCAGGGGCGCGTTGGGAGTCTTTGAGTGGTGGTAGTAGCCTTCTATGCGGCCTTCGGGGCCGTTGATGTTGACTTCGGGCATGGTGCTCCAGTTACGTCGTCGGGTTGTCTCCGGGCGGGTAATCTTGACTCACTCAAAACTCTTTAAAAGTCCGCGCAGGCAAGGGATAGGCCAATAAACTTGACCGCGTTAGTCGGGCATCCTATATACCAGATAAGGTTCCGAGGGGACGAGCCCGGGCCTGTTTCGTGGCGGGCCTTGGCAAATGTCTTCCTGATTACCACACCATTCAACCTTTAAGATAAAGCAGGAACAATGTTTTTCAAGAGGCTTAAAGAGGATTTAGATTCCTACCTGGAACGCGATCCGGCCGCCCGCTCGCGCCTCGAGGTGGCCCTTTGCTATCCTGGTTTTCACGCCCTGTTGTTCTATCGGCTTTCCCACGGCCTGTGGAAGCGGGGCTGGCGTCTTTCCGGGCGCATTGTATCACAAATCGGCAGGGCCCTGACGGGCATCGAGATTCATCCGGGCGCCGAGGTGGGCCGCCGTTTCGTCATCGATCACGGCGCCGGCGTGGTCATCGGCGAGACCTCGAACATCGGCGACGACGTGACGCTCTACCACGCGGTGACGCTCGGCGGCATCTCGCCGTCGGTCGATTCCAAGTCCCAGGTCAACCAGAAACGGCATCCGACCCTGGGCGATGGCGTCATCATCGGGTCGGGTGCCCAGGTGCTCGGCCCCATCATGGTGGGCAAGGGGGCGCGGGTCGGCTCCAACGCCGTGGTCACCAAGGACCTTCCGCCGGGGGTGACGGCGGTGGGCATCCCGGCCCGCGCGGTAATGCCCCGGGACAAGGCCAAGGCCAAGGAGTTTGTCGCCTACGGCACCCCGGCCGACGGCGGCCCCGATCCGGTGCTGAGGAGCATAGAAGAGTTGCGCGGCCAGCTCGCGGCGACTCTGAAACGGGTCGAGGAATTGGAAGACCGCGTGGGCGAAACCGAGCAGCCGGTCCCCGGCAAAAGGCCCGTGGCGGCTTCCGGCGAATAGGACGATTCTGACGCCGACCGAAGGAGGTGGCACATGAAACTTAGCACCAAAGGACGCTACGCCGTCATGGCCATGGTGGACCTGGCTTTCCATTGCCGGGGCAAGCCCGTCGCCCTGGCCGACGTGGCGGAGCGCCAGGAGATATCCCTTTCCTATCTCGAGCAGCTATTCGGAAAAATCAGGAGGAGCGGACTGGTCAAGAGCGTGCGCGGCCCCGGCGGCGGCTATCTGCTGTCCCGCGACACCAAGGACCTGCGCATATCCGACATCATCCTGGCCGTGGACGAGCCCATCAAGGCGACCCGCTGCAAGACAGGCTCGGCCGCCGGATGCCGGGGCGACAAGAACCGTTGCCTGACCCATGACCTGTGGGAGGAACTGGGCAACCAGATTTACCTTTACCTGAGCTCCATATCCTTGGCCGACGTTTGCGAGAACCGGGTGCTGGGCACCAGTGGCCAGTTGTACCGCCGCGAACAGGATACGGGGGTGGCCGCGGCCGAATAAGCCGGCCGGGTGCCTTAAGAAAACGCCATGGAACACGCCGTCTACCTGGATCACAACGCGACCACACCGATCAGGCCGGAAGCCGCCGATGCCGTCGGCGCGCACCTGGGCTGCGTGGGCAACCCCTCGTCGGTGCACCGATACGGGCGCATCGCCCGGCGCACGCTCGAAGAGGCCCGCGGGCGCGTCGCCCGGCTGGTCGGCGCTAGGTGCGCGGACGTGATCTTCACCAGCGGCGGAACCGAAGCCAACAACCTGGCCCTGTCGGCCGGCGGCCGGATCGTGGTGTCGGCCATCGAGCACGATTCGGTGCTGGGCGCGGCCGGCGGCGCGCGGACGATCCCGGTGAACGCGGACGGGATCGTCGACCTGCAAGCCCTGGACGCCATGCTGGCGGACGGCGCGGACCTGGTCTCGGTGATGCTGGCCAACAACGAAACCGGCGTCGTGCAGCCGGTGGCCGACGTCGCCGCCATCGCCCGGCGCCACGGCGCCCTCGTCCATTGCGACGCGGTGCAGGCGGCGGGGAAGATTCCCGTCGAGATGCGGGCGCTCGGCGTTCACATGCTCAGCCTATCGGCCCACAAGCTGGGGGGGCCGGGGGGCGTCGGCGCCCTCGTGGTCGAGAGCTCGCTCTCCATCGAGCCCATGCTCCGGGGCGGCGGCCAGGAAGGACGGCGCCGCGCCGGCACCGAAAACGTGGCCGGCATCGCCGGCTTCGGCGTGGCGGCGGAACTGGCCGGGAACGGCCTCGAATCCTTTGCCGGCCTGGCCGCCATGCGGGACCGCCTGGAACGGCGCCTTGCCAGGCTGGCCCCGGGAGCGCAGTTTTTCGGCGCCTCCGTCCGCCGCCTGCCCAACACCAGTTGCCTGGCGGCACCCGGCCTGGACAGCGAGACCCAGGTGATGGCCCTCGACCTGGACGGCGTGGCGGTGAGCGCGGGCTCGGCGTGCTCGTCGGGGAAGGTGAGCGTGAGCCACGTGCTCGAAGCCATGGGCGCGGCGGGGGCGTCGGCGGCCATCCGGGTGAGCCTGGGCTGGAACAGCAAAGAGACGGATATCGACAGGTTTCTCGACTCCTGGGGCGCCCTCCATGCCCGCGCCGCCAGGGACCCGGCCCCGTTGGCCGTCGCTTGAAGAAGGGATTGTGATGAACAAGATCGATAGAAAGATCGATAGCAAGATCGAAACCAAGGCGCTCAGGAACGATAAGTCGCCGATCTATCTCGATTACCAGGCGACCACGCCCACCGATCCCCGCGTGGTGGAGGCCATGCTGCCCTACTTCACGGAGAAGTTCGGCAACCCCCATTCCAGGAGCCACCAATTCGGCTGGGAGGCCGAGGACGCGGTGGAAATGGCGCGCGACCGCATCGCCAGCCTGATCGGCGCCAACCCCAAGGAAATCATCTTCACATCGGGCGCGACGGAATCCAACAACCTGGCGCTCAAGGGCGTGGCCCGCTTCTACAGGGAAAAGAAGGACCACATCATCACCTGTGTCACCGAACACAAGTGCGTGCTCGACACCGCCCGCCATCTCGAACAGGACGGGTTCGCCGTCACCTACCTGCCGGTGGAAAAGAACGGGCTGATCGACCTGGACTTCCTCGCCGACTCCATCACCGAGCAGACGGTGATCGTCTCCATCATGGCCGTCCACAACGAGATCGGGGTGATCCAGCCGATCGCTGAAATCGGCGCCATCTGCCGCGAGCGGCGCGTCTTTTTCCACACCGACGCGGCCCAGGCCGTGGGCAAGATTCCCCTCGACGTGGAGGAAATGAAAATCGACCTGATGAGCATTTCCGGCCACAAGATCTACGGGCCCATGGGGATCGGCGCGCTTTTCGTCAGGCGCCGCCCGCGGGTGCGCCTGAAGGCGATGATCGACGGCGGCGGCCAGGAGCGCGGCATGCGCTCGGGCACCCTGCCGACGCCCCTTTGCGTCGGCCTGGGAGAGGCCTGCGCCATCGCCGAGAAGGAAATGGGAGCGGAGGCCGAGCGCCTTCACATGCTCAGGGACCGTTTTTACAAGGCCATCATGGAGCGCCTGCCGGAGGTCTACCTCAACGGCGACCTGGAACGGCGCATACCCGGCAACCTCAACATCAGCTTCGCCTACGTGGAGGGCGAGGGCCTGATGATGGGGATCAAGGATCTGGCGGTTTCGTCCGGTTCCGCCTGCACGTCCGCTTCCCTCGAGCCCTCTTACGTGCTCAGGGCCTTAGGCGTGGGCGAAGACCTGGCGCACACCAGTCTCAGGATCGGCTTGGGCCGCTTCACCACGGAACAGGAAGTGGACTACGCCATAGAAAGGATCGCCAGCGAGGTGGAGCGGTTGCGCGACATGAGCCCCCTTTGGGAAATGGCCCAGGAGGGAATTGACATCTCGTCCATCGAATGGGCGGATCACTGATAGGATAAACCCCTAACGGAGGAACGAAGTATGGCATACAGCGACGACGTCATCGATCATTACGAAAACCCGCGCAACGTCGGGTCCTTCGACAAGTCGGCGAAGGACGTCGGCACGGGATTTGTTGGGGCACCGGCCTGCGGCGACGTGATGAAGCTGCAGATCAAGGTGGACGACAATGGGGTCATCGAGGACGCCAAGTTCAAGACATTCGGCTGCGGATCGGCCATCGCGTCCAGCTCCCTCCTCACCGAGTGGGTCAAGGGCAAGTCCCTGGAACAGGCGACCGAGATCAAGAACACCGATATCGTCGAACACCTGTCCCTGCCGCCGGTGAAGATACATTGTTCGGTTCTGGCCGAGGATGCCATCAAGGCCGCCATTTCCGACTACAAGTCCAAGCAGACGGACGAGACGGTCGCCGCCGAATAGCCGGCGCGTCCCAAGGACCAGGACACCGCGATGGACCTACAGCCGATCACGTTGACGGAAGCCGCCGTGAAGCGCATGGCGGCCCTCCTTGCCGAACGCGGCAATCCTTCCGCCGGGGTGCGCATCGGCGTGCGCACCCGGGGCTGCTCGGGGCTCTCCTATACCCTCGAGTTCGCGGACGAAAAGGAGCCCATGGACCAGGTGGTGGAGGTGGAGGGGATTTCCGTCTTCATCGACCCCAAGGCGGCGCTATTCATCATCGGCACCGAAATGGATTTCGTCGAGGACGAACTGGAATCCGGGTTCGTGTTCCGCAATCCCAACGAGAAGGGCCGGTGCGGTTGCGGCGAATCCTTCAGGGTCTAGAGCACTATTAGCGCTCTAACCGAACCGCCTGTTGGCCGCCACCCCTTATACCCATTCGGAATCCGACTGACATGAGGACGCTGGAGAATGAGGATCGGCGCCCCGGCGCGTCCTGCTGGTCGTGCAAGGGGCCGGTCGCAGACGGCGCCCCGTTCTGTGCCGTCTGCGGCGCCATCCAGCCGCCGGGCCAGGCGGATCATTTCGTCCGCTTGAGGCTGGAGCCCGCATTCGACCTGGACGGCGAAGAGCTGGACCGCCGGTACTTCGAGATGCAGCGTCTCCTGCATCCGGACCGTTTCGCCACCAAGGCGCCGAGCGAAAAGGCCCTTTCCCAGCAACAGGCGACCAGCCTCAACGAAGCGTACGAGACCCTCAAGGACCCGCTTTCCAGGGCCGACTACCTGATCGGCCTGGAAGGCGGCGGGACGGCCGAGGGCAGCGATCACGACGTCCAACTCCTCCAGGAATCCCTGGAAATGCGCGAGGCCCTGGCCGAAGCGGAGACCATGGAGGCCATCGACGCCCTCGCCCGCCGCGCGGCGGACGATATCGAGACCTGCCTGGCGGAGCTTTCGGCCCGCTTCGCCGACGCCGACCTGGAGGGCGCCGGGCGTCAGGCGGTACGCCTCAAGTACCTCAGGAAGCTGGCCGAGGAAACCCGCCTCGGCAAGGCCAGGATGGCGGGGTAGCCGCATGTCCACGCACCTGTTGCAAATCCAGGAGCCGAGCAGTGCCCGGGTCCCCCGGCGGGAAGACGAGGCCCCGGCCATCGGCATCGACCTCGGGACCACCAACTCGGTCGTCGCCGTCAGCACCGACGGCAAGCCGGAAGTTCTCTGCGACGAGGATGGAGAGGCCCTGCTGCCTTCCGTCGTGGCTTATGCCGCCGACGGCTCGGCCATCGTCGGCGCCGCCGCCAGGATGCTGGTCCTGGACAACCCCGAGTGCGTCATCGGGTCCATCAAGCGGCTGATGGGCCGCGGCGCGAACGACGTGAAGCGCCTGGCCGGCGCCCTGCCCTTCGAGGCGGGGGACGACACCGGCATGGTGCGCCTGAACGTGGCCGGCCACCGGCTGACGCCGGTACAGATATCGGGGGACATCCTGAAGGCCCTCAAGGCCCGCGCCGAGAATCATCTGGGGCATGGGGTGGAACGCGCCGTCATCACCGTCCCCGCCCATTTCGACGACGCCGCCCGCCAGGCCACCAAGGACGCCGCCCGGCTCGCCGGGCTGCTGGTGCTGCGCCTGATCAACGAACCGACGGCAGCCGCCCTCGCCTACGGCCTGGATAAGGGGGTGGAGGGCCTGTACGCGGTCTACGACTTCGGCGGCGGGACCTTCGACATATCCATCCTGCGCATGGAAAAAGGTGTCTTCCAGGTGCTCGCCACCGGTGGCGATTCGGCCCTCGGCGGCGACGACTTCGACCATGAAGTGGCCCAGCGGTTCCTGGACGAGCGTTCCCGGGAGCATGACCTTGGCGCGGCCAGCCCCTCGGACGTCAAGGTGGTCCTGATGACGGCGCGCCAGGCCAAGGAATGCCTGACCTCCGCCGAGAACGGCGAATGGGAACTGGACATGAACGGCACCCGCAGCGTCCACCAGATGGACCGCTCCGCCTTCGAGGACCTCATCGCTCCCTACGTGGAGCGGGCGGCCGTGATCTGCGAGGACGTGATGGTGGATGCCGGCGTCACGGCGGAGCAGATCCAGGGCGTGATCCTGGTCGGCGGCTCGACCCGTGTTCCCCTGGTTCGCCGCCGGGTCGCCGAGATTTTCGGCCGCGAGCCCCTGTCCGATATCGATCCCGACGAGGTGGTGGCGGTCGGTGCCGCCTTGCAGGCCGAAACCCTGACCGCCGGTTCCGGCACCCTGCTCCTGGACGTGACCGCGCTGTCGCTTGGCATCGAGACCATGGGCGGACTGGTGGAAAAGATCGTCTCCCGCAACACGCCCATTCCCGTCGCCAAGGCCCAGGAGTTCACCACCTATCAGGACGGCCAGACGGGCATGTCCATCCTGGTGGTCCAGGGGGAGCGGGAAATGGCGGACCAGTGCCGGTCCCTGGCCCGTTTCGAACTTGCCGGCATCCCGCCGATGACGGCGGGCGCGGCGCGCATCCTGGTAACCTTCGCCGTCGACGCGGACGGGCTGCTCACCGTCAAGGCCACCGAGGACACGACGGGAATCGAGGCCCATGTGCGGGTCAAGCCCTCCTACGGGCTGACGGACGATGAAATGACCGAGATGCTCTACGACAGCATGAAGCATGCGGAAGAGGACATGACCCGGCGCCTGCTCGCCGAGGCCAGGGTCGAGGCCGGGCGCGCCGTGAAGGCGGTGGAATCCGCGCTCGCCGTGGACCGCACCCTGCTGGACGAGGCCGAGGCCGCCGAGATCGAGAGGGTCAAGGCGGACGTGCAGAAGGTGATCCAGGCTGAGGACCGCGACGCCATCAACACCGCCGTCGAGGACCTGGACCGGGCCACCCAGTCCTTCGCCGAGAGGCGCATGGACAGGAGCATCGGCGACGCGCTCAAGGGTGTCGACGTGGACCGGCTCGAGGACGTCGCCGCCGAGACCTTCCACCGATGAACGGCCATGCACTGGACGTGATTTCCGCCGGCGATATTCCGCCGCAACGCTTCCCATGCGTAAGATAACCATCATCGACCCGGACGGCACGCGCCACACCGTGGAGGCGCCGGAGGGACTGTCGATCCTCGAGATCGCGCATCGCAACCACATCGACCTGGAAGGCGCCTGCGAGGGGGCCCTGGCGTGCTCGACCTGTCACGTCATCGTCGATCCCGACTGGTTCGACAAACTGTCGGAGAGCACCGAGGAGGAAGAGGACATGCTCGATCTGGCTTTCGGCCTGACCCATACGTCCAGGCTGGGCTGTCAGATCCAGATTACCGAAGACCTGGACGGGATCGTGGTGACACTGCCGCCGGCCACCCGTAACATGATGGTGGACCTCTAACGCTGGGAGAAATCAATGGGCCTGCGTTGGACCGACGTGAACGAGATCGCCATCGAACTGGAAGACGCCCACCCGGACGCCGACGTGGTCAACCTGCGATTCACGGACCTGTGGAAATGGGTGCGGCAAATCCCCGAGTTCGACGACGATCCTGAGCGCTCCAACGAGAAGATCCTGGAAGCCATCCAGATGGCCTGGCTCGACGAAAGGGAATGAAGACCCTGTTCGACCGCCTCAAGGCGGCGGCGCCGGAGGAATGGCTGGCCTACACCGAACATCCCTTCGTCCGCGCCTTAAGGGACGGCAGCCTGCCGGAATCCTGCTTCCGCCATTACCTGGCCCAGGACTACCTGTTCCTCATCCACTTCGCCCGCGCCCAAGGGCTGGCCGCCTACAAGGCCGACGGGCTTGAGGACATCCGCCAGGCGGCCGCCGGACTTACGGCCATCATCGACGTGGAGATGGGACTGCACGTGGAGTTCTCCGCCCGCTGGGGGCTCAGCGAAAGCGACATGGCCGCCGAGGAAGAGGACGCGGCCACCATGGCCTATAGTCGTTACGTGCTGGAGAAGGGACTCCAGGGGGATCTTTTGGACCTGCGGGTGGCCCTGGCGCCGTGCATCGTCGGTTACGCCGAGATCGGGGCCGGACTGGCCGCCGACCCGGCCACCGTCATGGACGGAAACCCCTACCGGGAATGGATCGAGATGTATTCATCGGAAGACTACCAGCAGGTGGCGCGGGCCGAGGTGGCGGGTCTTGACGGCCTCATGGAGCGCCGCGGCGGGGAGGCGCGCTTCGAATCCCTCGCCGCCGTCTTCCGCCAGGCCACCCGCCTGGAGGCGGCTTTCTGGGATTCAGGGCTCGGCGTCCGCCCCTGACCGGCATGCCGCCCTTGCTCCGGCGGGGCTTCGGCACTACCTTTGGGGAAAGGGTGAGACATGATGGCGGAAGAAGACCAGCTACAAGACCAGCCGGAAGATCAGCCGGAAGACGGGAAGGCCGGGGACCAGGCGCCGCGGGCCGCCGCCCCATCCGGGAGGGGCTTGGAAGCGGTCTACGATATCCCGGTGGAGCTGTGCACGGTCCTCGGCAAGTCGAGCATCAAGGTCAGTGACCTGCTGAAGCTTGAAAAGGGCACCGTCATGGAACTGGACAGCAGGATCGGTGAGCCGGTCGAGCTCTACTGCAACAACCAGCTGGTGGCCCGTGGCGAACTGCAGGTGGTCGACGACCGGCTGGCCGTGACCATGACGGAAATCATCAAAAGCAGCCTCACCAAGGTGTGAACCGCCCCTTACGGCCGCGCCCCGCGGATCGGGCGTGGATCGGCACCGCGCCGTTGAAGGAGAACGTCGGCGATACCGACATGGCGGAATATCCCAAGATGACGGCGTTGATCTTCAGCCCCGGCGTGGACAACTTCAACCGGGGGCTTCGCGCCTATTACTTCGGCCTGGCGGCGCTCGTCTGGTTCGTCCATCCGTGGCTGTTCATGGCGGCCGCCGTCTGGGTGATCGGGGTCCTCTATCGGCGCCAGTTCCACTCGATCACCCAACGTACCCTGAAGCGCGAGATGGGCTGATGGTGGCCAAGAAGCTGAACGCCATCGGCATCGACAAGGCGCCCGCCGAGACCCGCGTGGTTGTTGCCATGTCGGGCGGCGTCGACAGTTCGGTCACCGCGGCCCTGCTGGCCGAACAGGGCTTCGAGGTGATCGGCGTCACCCTGCAGCTCTACGACAACGGGCAGGGGAGGGGACGCACCTGCTGCGCCGGCCAGGACATCCATGACGCCCGGCGGGTGGCGGATCGTCTCGGCATTCCCCATTACGTGCTCGATTACGAGAGCCGCTTCCGGGACTCCGTCATGGATGATTTCGCCGATACCTATCTCAGGGGGGAAACCCCGATTCCCTGCGTGCGCTGCAATCAGACAGTCAAGTTCAGGGACCTGCTGGCGACGGCCAGGGACTTGGGAGCCGACGCCCTGGCCACCGGCCACTACGTTCGCCGGCGGCAGGGAAGGAACGGGCCCGAACTCCACCGGGCGGCCGATCCAACCCGCGACCAGAGCTACTTCCTCTTCGCCACCACCCGCGAACAGCTTGATTTCCTGCGTTTCCCCCTGGGCGACATGGACAAGGCGACGACTAGGGCAGCGGCCCGCCGGTTCGGCCTGGACGTCGCCGCCAAGCCCGACAGCCAGGACATCTGCTTCGTTCCCGACGGCGACTACGCCCGCACCGTCCGCGCCCTGCGTCCCGGCGCCTTCGTTCCCGGCGACATCGTCGATGTCCAGGGGCGGGTGCTCGGGCGTCACCCGGGCATAGCCCATTTCACCATCGGCCAGCGCCGGGGCATCGGCGTCGCCGCGCCAGGGCCCCTTTACGTTCAGCGCCTGGAGCCCGAGGCGGCGCGCGTGGTGGTGGGGCCCAGGGACGCCTTGCTCCGCCGGCGGGTTCCCGTCCGCGCGCTCAACTGGCTGGGAGAGGAGGAGCCTGGCGCCGAGGGCATTCGGGTCCAGGTCAAGCTGCGGTCGGCCCAGGAACCGGTGCAGGCCACCGTTTACGGACTGGACGGGGGACGGGCCGAGGTGGTGCTGGATGCGCCCGAGCCCGGAGTGGCCCCGGGCCAGGCCTGCGTTATCTATGACCGGGACCGGGTGCTCGGCGGCGGCTGGATCGCCCGTGATGACGGTCAT
>JADFTO010000242.1 GCA_022560215.1 Pseudomonadota bacterium
CTGGTCCACCCCCAGAATGTATACGTCGATGGGGTGGCCATCGGGCGCGGTCGTCCCTGGGATGTAGCCGTAGTTGACCTCGTAGATGAAGTCAGCGTCCCTTGGGTGAGCGCTGCCAAGCGGACGATCAACAATGATGTCTATCGTCCGCCCAATCCATTCATCAAGCTTTAGATTGAGATCCATTCCAGTCGGCCTCTTTCTCTGGGCGAGGCTAACGCCTCACCGTGAATTCCGTCCGCGGCCCAGTCACACCGTAGACACTGAACTCCCATACATTGGCGATCAGGGCCTGAGCCTGGTAGTCACCAGGAGAGGCCTGCTCGCCCCAGGCGGTTTGGGCATCCCAGGTTATCTCAACCGTAGCGGTTTCGCCTGGAGCCAGGGCGCGGTGGCCGTTGCCATGGGGGACCAGGGCGATGTCGCGGCCAGGCCGGACGCCTCGGATGAGGACCATGGGCGGGGTGAAGTCCAACGGCATGGGAAACTCGGAAACGTTGGTGATCGCAAGGGTGAAGTGCACCGGCTCGCCGAAGGCATAGGTCTCTTTGTCCGTGGCAAATGTCCAGGTGTATGGGTAGCTGCGGAAGCCCCCGTCTTCAACAGGCAGAGGCGCGGCTTTGACGACGGAGCGCGAGCTCGTGGGAGCCTCATCCATAATCTGCTCCAGGTGACCTAGGAGTGGCATGGCGAAGGCGGCGCCAAGGTGCCCCCCCATCTCGCCGCACAGCAGCAGGTCCGGCAGCCCGGCCTCGCGCGCCAGCTCGGCCATTACCGCCGATTCGTAGGCGTTGAGCCGGCAGCCGAAGGTGATGATCTGGACGTCGGCCATCTTCAGGCCAGAAGGGCCGGGTCCAGGGTGCCGGAGAAGGTCCGCGCCACCGGCCCGGTCATCAGCACGTGGTTGTCGGGCAGCCACTCGATGGCCAAGCGCCCGCCGTCCAGCTCCACGTCGGCGGCGCGGCCCGCCAGCCCGCGAAGGTTAGCGGCCACCAGGGCGGCGCAGGCGCCCGACCCGCAGGCCCGGGTAATGCCGACGCCCCGTTCCCAGACCCTGACCCGGATGTCGCCCGAGGCGCGCACTTCGGCGGCCTCGACATTGGTGTACTCGGGGAACAGCGCGTGGCGCTCGATGGCCGGGCCCGAGGTCTCCAGGGCGACGGCGTTTGCGTCGTCGACGAAGAACACGGCGTGGGGGTTGCCCATGCTCACCGCCACCGGGTCCTTGAGCTGGCCGTTCTCGATTCCTAAGTGCAGGGTGTCCATGGGCTCCGACAGGGGGATGTCGCGCCAGTCCAGGGCGGCCGGGCCCATGTCCACGGAAATCATCCCGTCCCCGGCCGCCTCTCCGTCCAGGAGCCCGGCCGCGGTCTCGATGATGACGTGGCTGTTTCCCTTTTCCTCCATCACCATGGCGGCGACGCATCGCGCGCCGTTGCCGCAGGCCGCCACCTCGCCGCCGTCGGCGTTGAAGATGCGCATGCGGGCATCGGCGAGGTCGCTTTGGGGGGGCTGGAGCACGATCACCTGGTCGCAGCCGACGCCGGTGCGCCTGTCGGCGATGGCGCGCACCCGTTCGGGGCCGAGGTCAAGGGGCCGGGAGCGGGCGTCGAGGACGACGAAATCGTTGCCCAGCCCGTGCATCTTGACGAAGTTCACTGCTCTCATGACGGGCCTAATATGGCCCCGGGGCGCCGCGAGTCAAAGGGGATTCGCGCCCCGTGCATGCCCCCTCAGCCGGCCGCCGCCTTGACCAGTTTGATCAGGCGCCGGCGCACGCCGGCATCGTCGATGGCGAAAAGGGCGTCGATGAAGCGGGCCGTCTCTTCCACCGCCGCCCTGCCGGGGGCCTGCGGGGCGGCGGCGGAATCGTCCGCCAGGCCGTCGAAGAAGAAGGATACGTCCACGCCGAAGACGTGGCTCAGGTGAAGCAGACGGGCGGCCCCGACGGACCTGAGGCCGCGCTCGTAACGGTCCACGGCGCCCGGCTTGGCGCCGATGATGGCGCCGAGTTCCTTCCGGCTCAGGCCCTTGTTCCGCCGGCACAGACGCAGACGCAGGCCCACATGCAGATCCACCGGTTTCGTGGCGCGCCTCCCCATGGGGGCTGGGATATGGCACGGAAAAATACAATTGTCAATTGAGATAAATAATCTTTTTCAATCTATAAAAGTACCTAGAATGTGTAAAACCAAATGGTTGGCAATTTTTAACCACGGTTCCCGCGCGCCATCGCAACCGCCACCGCCGGGACCGCGCGCCGGCCCGAGCCGGAGGCCCCCCGTCATGGCCCGGGATTCCCACCCAGGCCCTTGACTGGCCCCACCGCCATCCCTAGAGTGCGCGCCCTGAGACCGAGGTCCCGAGGGGCCCCGCCAGTCCGCGAGTTTCGCGCACTGGCGTTTTTCGTCGGAAACGGAATGAACCATTTATGTTCGACGGCCTGAGCGAGCGGCTGGGCGGCATATTCGACTCCTTGAGGAAGCGCGGCGCCTTGACCGAGTCCCAGGTCGCCGAGGCCATGGACCAGGTGCGCCTGGCCCTGCTCGACGCCGACGTGGCCTTGCCCGTGGTCAAGGAGTTCGTGGCCGCGGTCTCGGAGCGCGCCGTCGGCGCCGAGGTCCTGGCCAGCGTCACCCCGGGGCAGATGGTGGTCAAGATCGTCCACGACCGCCTGGTCGAGACCCTGGGCACCGACGGAGGCGGCATCAATCTGGTTGGCGCCCCGCCGGTGGCCATCCTCATGGTGGGGCTCCAGGGGTCGGGCAAGACGACCACATGCGCCAAGCTGGCCTCGAGGCTGGTCAAGCGGGACGGCAAGAAGGTCCTGATGGCGTCCCTCGACGTCTACCGTCCGGCGGCCCAGCAGCAGCTGGCCCGCTTGGGCGAGCAGGCGGAGATTCCCGTGCTTGCCGCCGTGCTCGGCGAACGGCCCCTGGCCATCGCGCACCGCGCCATGGACAGCGCCCGGCGGGAAGGCTACGACGTGGTGATCCTGGACACCGCCGGGCGTCTCCACGTGGACTCAGAAATGATGGCCGAGGCGGCCGACATCGCCCGCGCCACGGAGCCCACCGAAATCCTGCTCGTGGCCGACGCCATGACGGGGCAGGACGCGGTCAACGTGGCCGGGGAATTCCTGGACCAGGTGGGGATCACCGGCATCGTGCTCACCCGCGTGGACGGCGACGCCCGGGGCGGCGCCGCCCTTTCCATGAAGGCGGTCACGGGGTGTCCGGTCAAGCTCATGGGCGTCGGCGAAAAGCTGGACGCGCTGGAGGTCTTCCAGCCCGAGCGGGTGGCCGGCAGCATCCTCGGCATGGGCGACGTGGTGGGGCTGGTGGAAAAGGCCTCCCAGGTGGTGGACAAGGCCGACGCCGAAAAGCTCGCCGCCAAGATGCTCAAGGGCCGCTTCACCCTCGACGACATGGCCGGCCAGTTCAAGCAGATCAAGAAGATGGGGGACATCCGGGGCCTCATCGGCATGCTGCCGGGCGCCGCCAAGATCAAGGGCCAGCTGGCCGACATCGACGAGCGCATGATCGCCCGCCAGGAGGCCGTGATCCTTTCCATGACCCCGGGGGAAAGGCTGAATCCAAAGGTCCTCAACGGATCCCGGCGGCGGCGCATCGCCGCCGGGTCGGGCACCAGCGTCCAGGACGTCAACCGCCTGCTCAAGCAGTTCAAGCAGATGAGCACGATGATGAAAAAAGCGGGCAAGCGGGGCAGGAAGGGCATGATGCCGCCCATGCCCCCCGGCATGATGCCCCCCATGGGCTAGAGCATGATGCATTT
>JADFTO010000047.1:0-7207 GCA_022560215.1 Pseudomonadota bacterium
TGGAACTGGGGACGCACGGCAACACCTTCGATATCACCGGCACCAACGCCATTACCTCCATCGGCACGGTGGCCGTGGGCACCTGGATCAAGCTGCATTTCGATGCAGCACTCACCCTCACCCATCACGCCACCGACCTGATCCTGCCCGGCGCCGCCAATATCATGACCGCTGCGGGAGACGAGGCCGAGTTCGTGGAGTACGCGAGCGGAGACTGGCGCTGCACGAGCTACACCCAGGCCGGTGCCCGGAACTATCAGGATCGGGTTCTACAGCGCCCCGAGATCAAGGATTACGGGGAGACGGTCAATGCGCTGGGTGATCTTGGCGGCGGGACTGACGACATCGACATAACGCTGGGAAACGTGGTTACGGCGACGGTCTCCACCAGCACGCAAACATTCACCTTCTCCAACCCGCCCGCTTCCGGCACGGGAGGCAGCTTCACGCTCATCCTCACCAACGGCGGCTCGCAGACCGTCAACTGGCCAGCATCCGTTGACTGGGCCGGGGGGACGGCACAGACCCTAACGACAACGGGCGTGGACATCCTGACCTTCGTCACCGTGGACGGCGGCACCACCTGGCACGGCATGGTCGCCAGCGCGGACAGCAAGTGATGATCTGGCGACCCAAGAAGCCCCATCTGATCCTGCCCGGGCTCTCCAACGAAGGCTCCGGCCCGCAGGCGGGCGACGAGGACTACCAGCCGCCCGGCCTCTGCTTCCTCATGGGGCACAGGATGATGATGGCGGCGGCGGGCGGATCGGTCCCTGCATATCGTTATTTTAGACTTGATTTCACGGCGCTTGAGAGCGGCACCGAGGCCAAAATTGGTCAGATCAGGTGGAAGGAGGGAGCGACGGTTTATCCCACAGTCAACATGACTTCAAACACCGCCCCTTCTCCGCTCGTTGCGCTCAACAGTACTTCGTACGCTTCTACATGGAAAGTTCACGACGGCGATCCTGCTTCTCCCGACTACAATATCGCCGCGCACACTTCGGGCTGGATACAGATTGATTTAGGGGCGGGGAACGAAATATCTCCCGACTCGATGGATTTAACTGCGTCTGGTTCCGAGGCATTTCGGATGCCAAAGACATTTACACTTCGGGCATCGAACGATGCCTTTGCGAGTGAAGATGTCCAGCTCGCCGCTCCTTCGGATCAGACGGGGTGGTCAAATCTTGAAACCCGCAATTTTGCGTTTTGATGGAGGTGTCTTGTGAATAGTTTTAGCCACGTTGAAAACGGCATCATCGACGAAGGCCCCAAAACACTCCCGCGCTCCTGGCGCAACATCAGCGGGCTGCATCATCAGGACGCGGCGGGGCTCAAGACCCTCGGTTGGCTGCCGGTTCGCTACGAGAACGAGGCGTATGACCCGGCGACCCAGGTCCGCACGGGTCCGATGGGTGCCAACGTCGGCGACGCGGTTTCGCCGGATGCCGATGAGGTCGTCGGCACCTACACGGTGCGCGACAAGTCGGCCCAGGAGATCGACGATGAGAAGACGGCCGCCATACAGGCGGAATTGGGGCGCAAGTTCATCAAGGCGCTGGTGAAGTGGATGGCGCCGCTTCTTGGCAAGACCGTCACCGAGGCCAGGGACGAGATCAAGGCGATCTACAAGGGGTTGCCATGAATTGGGACGGCAAGGAACGGCGCAAGCCCAACGGCGAGCATCAACTGGTGGCCGAGGCCGCCGTGGTGAAGGTGCTCGGGCGTTACGGCGTGGACGTGGAAAACCCCATGGAAATGCAGAAGGACCACGCTTGGACGCGCAAGCGCCGCATGGCGGGTGAGCAAGTGGAACGTGTCGCCAAGAAGACTGCCGTCGGCGTCGTCGTCACCGGGGCGCTGACCGCAAGCTGGCTCTTGCTCAAGGACCACATTCTGAAATGAGGAGAAGGACCATGCGCCCTTTTTGACCGCCGCCCTTTTGGGCGGTTTTTTAATGGCCTGCGCGGCCGCGCCGCCGGTTGCGGTAACGTCCCCGACCCTCGCCTGCGGCCCTGATCCCTATTCCTATTTCCCCAAGTGGGAGGAAAGGCTGCGTTACACCGGCCCCGGCCCCATAACGCGCGGTGAGTTCCGCGACGATAAGCTGACACCGCTTCTCGACGCCTACAATGCGGTCCCGCCGCAGACCGACTTGGAAGCCGACGCGGCCTATACCTACCTCAGGCCGGGCTCTCCCCGCGCCCTCATGGTGTTCACGCTGAACGACTGCATCGTGGCGAGCGGCACCATCTCCCTCTCCCAGTTGATGATGTGGCTGGAGAACGTGAAGGGAAGGCCGCTGCCGCCGCCCGGGAGCCTGGAGGCATGATCTGGAAGTCCTCGCCGCCCGGCACCGAGGACCGGGACATCCTGGCCAGGACGATCTTCGGCGAGGCCCGGGGCGAACTCTACGGCGGCAAGGTGGCCGTGGCCCAGGTCATCATGAACCGGGTCAGGGCCAAGACCTGGTTCGGCAACGGGGTGGTGAGCGTCTGCCTCAGCCCGGGCCAGTTCTCGTGCTGGAACGCGGGCGATCCCAACCGGGAGAAGATCGAGGCGGCGACCGAAGACGACGACGCTTTCCGCGAATGCCTGGACGTGGCCGAGAGGGTGCTGGGGGCTGAGTTCCCGGACATCACCTTCGGCTCCCGCCACTACCACACGCCCGGAGCTACGCCTTATTGGAGCCGTGGCAAGACCCCGATCATCCAGATCGGCGGGCACCTGTTCTTCAACAACGTGAGCTAAGGCCATGGAGTTATTTTGGATTGGACTGACCGCCGGACTCTTGATCGGGGCGATCACCGTGGAGGTGCTTTACTTTAACGACTGGCTGTCCTGATGTGGGGAACCGTCGCCACCGGCCTGCTTGGGCTAGCGTCCAAGGTCGCCGACAGCCTTTTCGAGACGGAAAAGGACAAGGCCAGGGGCACCGTCGCCGTCCTCCAGGCCCTGCAGAGCGTGGACCTGGCCCAACTGGAGCTCAACAAGGCCGAAGCCGCCCACCGCTCCCTCTTCGTCGCCGGCTGGCGTCCGGCCATCGGCTGGACCTGCGCCTTCGCCGTCGCCTACCAGTTCGTCCTCAACCCCCTGCTCACCTGGGGGTTCGCACTGTTCGGCTGGAACGTCCCGCCGTTGCCTGAGTTCGATTCGTTCCTGTGGGAGCTCATGTTCGGCATGATCGGCATCGCCGGGCTCAGGTCCTACGAGAAGGTCAAGGGGGTCGCCAGGTAATCCATCCTTTGCTGAAACATTCCCCCCGACAGACTGAAGCCGCCCCTTCGGGGGCGGCGTTTTTTTGTGCCCTCACCGTCCGACGAGAATTGCGAAGCGTAAAGTGGAAGAAAAATTTCGACGCCGGCTTATTGCGCGGCTTCCTCCTGGAGCAAGCCGGCTCTCAGCAGGACGCCGTCGAGGCGCTCCTCCAATTCGGGGGTTGCCGGCATCATGGGCAGGCGGTGTTCATTATTCCGCAGGAGGCCAAGGCGCTTCATCATGTATTTGACGCAGATCGGATTGGTATCGAAGAAGACCGACTTGTTGAGCTCGAACAGCTCATAATGAAGTCGCCGGCCCTTCACCAAATCACCGGCGGCGACCGCGTTGTAGAGCGCCGCCACCTTGGCCGGAGCGACATTGCCGACGGCGTTCATCATGCCCGCCGCCCCGATGCAAAGCATGGGAAAGCTGAGTTCTTCCAGGCCCACATGGACGCGAAAGTCGAAGCCGAAGCGATCGAGCATTTCCGAGACAAATTCCAGGTCGTTAACAGCATGCTTTATCCCGACGAAGTGGGGAGTTGCCTCGGCGATCCGCTCGAGGGTTTCCAGCGTCACCGATATCGCGGTTCGCCCGGGGATGTGATAGATCATCATGGGCAGGTCGGTCCGCTTTCCGAGGTCGATATAATAGGCGGCCAACCCCCGTTGCGGCGGGCGAATGTAATAAGGGGTAACAATCAGCAGCGCGTCGGCGCCTGCCTTTTGCGCATGTTCGGTCAGCGCCACCGTTTCCGCGTGGGATTGCGAACCCGTGGCGGCGACGATGGGCAATCGGCCCTTGGCCACCTCGACGGCCACATCCACGGACTTGTTGCGTTCCTCGACGGTCAGGGTGCTCGGTTCCGCAGAGGTGCCGTTGACTAAGATGCCGTGGGTCCCTTCGCGGATCTGGTGTTCTATCAGCTCCGCGAAGGTGTCGTAATCGACGGCGCCATCCTTGAAAGGCGTGACCTGCGGCGGGATCGAGCCCTTGAGGAAGTCCTTGGGCAATTCGATCATGGCGGCTTCCTAACGATTGGTGCCGAAACCGGCCTCGGACCCGAGAATCGCCGCCGGAAGCTTAAGGTCCTCCTGCCAGAGCAGGGATTCCATGGCGATGTTCAGGGGCTGGTCCTGGATGGTCAGCTCATAGACGGTGCCTTCCTTGGCGGCATGGTTGTGGATGGCCCATCCCGGCGCGGACAGCATCAGGTCTCCTGCCTTCCATTCCACGATCTCGCCCTCCACGGTGCTCTGCCCCCGCCCGGAGAAGTAATAGTTCATGGCCGCCGACGTGTGGCGGTGGGGCCGGTCGACGATCCCTTCCGGACGGCACGTCATGGTGGCGAAGAAGTTGGGCGTGGTCCCGTTGGTGCGCCCGGTCATCGGGTTGTAGAGCAGGTAAAGGCGCCGACCGACATAGTCCTTGCCCAGGGCGGACAGCTTGTCCAGGTGCTCCTTGACCTGTTCCCAAGGCCAGTGGTGCGCCTTGGATTCCACGGTCTCCGGATTGATCAGGGTTTCGTACGGCATCAGCCACGCCCCGTCATCGGTCAATTGGAAGGTGCCGAAGGGGTTTTTGGCTCGCGGATCGGTTCGGTTCTTCTCATCCGCGTAGTCTCTCTCCTCTTCCTTGACCGAGGGCGGGTCCTCGTCGGCGATGTAAATGCCCATCATTTCGAGGAGCGCCGCGTCGGAATAGCAGAGACGCACCTGAAGCTCGTCTGTGTCGTTGACGTGGGAGTAGACGTGATAGGAGGGATGGTTCCAGACGTCGTACTGCTTGAAGTCGATGCGCTTGCCGCCCACCTCCGTGTAACCGCCGCCCTGGATGCAGAAATTCACCTCCGTGGCGGTGTGACGGAAGGACTTGGTCCGCTCGCCGGGCTTGAGAACGCTTAGGCTCACACGGATACCGGGGGCAAGGCCCAGGCCCGGCTCCTTCGCCCGGGGATGGGCGATGAATGATTCGCGCCTGCCGTTGTTGGGGGCGGGCAGGTCGGCGAGACGCTCGATCTCCAGGTCGATGGCCTCCTTGGGGATGACGTACGGAGGCCACTGGTCCTGGGGCCGTTCGAGGCTCTTTCCGGTGCGGTCGATGAAAGGACTCTCTCTTTCGGTCATGGGATTGAACCTCACTCGGTATCATCGGGGTGAAGGCGTTGGAAGTATCCCCAAGGCGCTCAACCGTTGAATCCATCCTCGAAAATTGAAGGTACGGGCGGCTTCAGGGCCAATGCGTTGACGAAGAGACCGTGGGTCACGTAACGCCCGACGACCATCATGACACCAACGGTTCGTACATGTCCAATTTCATCCAGAGCCGCGTCAAGTTCGGCTTCGACGCCGTGGCCGAAGCGGTCGACCATGGCGATCACAAGGCGCTGCACCACCCGTTCTGATTCGCTCAGCCCCTCGGCCCCGTCGGGGTCGAGGGTCTCGACCGCCGACACCCACTCACGGCCGAAACCGAGGCGGACGCTCAAACGCTCGTGCTGGTTCCGCTCATAATCGTTTCCGACCTTTGTGGAAATGCTGAGCGCGATCAACTCGACCAGGCGTTTTGGCAATCCTTTCTTCGAGTTCTCGGTGAATTCGTAAAACGACAGCAGGGCAGCCGGCTGGTGCGCCATGCATTTGAAGAATTCACCAAGGTAGCCCAGACGTTCGACCCTTGGTTCCAGGACCTTGGCGAGGTCGGGGTCGAGGTCCTCGAATTCGAGACGGGGTATTTTGTCGGACATTTTCCCACCGCCCGCTATCTGGTCCGTCGTGAAGGTTCGAGCGTAACGCGCCAAGGTGGCCAAGAGCAATCGCCCGGCGTTGAAAACCCCAATCATCTTTGTGGTTGCCTGCCATATTGAAATTCTTTGACCTCTCCGCTTGACAACCGATCAAGGCGAAACCGATAGTCCGGTCCCCTTCGCGGCGCCATTCCGGTGCGATTGACGGGGTAGGGAACCCCCGCAATGGACGTTCCAGCCTGAGGACGGGTCCGTGGGGGAAGAGGGAGGCGCCGTCTTGAAAAGATTGATTGTGGCGATGACCGGGGCGTCCGGATCCATATACGGAATCCGCGCCCTCGAGGCGCTCCGGGGAATAGATGGGATCGAGTCACATCTCGTCATATCTCCTTCGGCCCTTTACACCATCGCCGAGGAAACGGACACGCCGGTTTCCGAAATCAAGGCCCTGGCCGACAGTATCCATAATTTCAAGGACATCGGGGCATCCTTGTCGAGTGGGTCCTACTCGACCCTGGGCATGCTGATCGCGCCGTGCTCGGTGAAGACCCTGAGCGGCATCGCCAATTCCTACGATGACAACCTGATCGTCCGGTCCGCGGACGTCTGTCTCAAGGAACGCCGTCCCGTGGTTCTCCTGCTCCGGGAAACCCCGCTGCATGCCGGCCATATCGACCTGATGGCGAGGGCTACCCGGGCAGGCGCCATCATCATGCCGCCGGTGCCCGCCTTCTACCATCGCCCCGAAACCATCGACGACATCGTCAACCAGACCGTGGGCCGCGCCTTGGACCTCTTCGGCCTCGAATCCGATCTGGTCAAGCGCTGGACCGAGGATACGGGAAAACGGCGGAAAGTCCCCGTTAACGGGGAAGAAAACAACGCCTGACGGGCGTGGGCCGGCCGCGTCCGAGCTCACCCGGGACTTCGATCCCGGCCTGGGCACGGTCTAAAGGACCGCAACCTGGGTTCCATTGACCCGATTGCGCCATTTCAAACCGGTCAATTCTTTCCTTTCACCCAGCGACCGGCTTAAATCTCCCCCCCCCTCACATTATCCCACCTTCGACATCCCGCCTTTCAACACCATCCTCCCTCCTCCGAGCCCCCCGCCGATAACCCTATCCCCGGCAGGCATTTCCCCCTTCACCCGTCCGGATTCATACGGCCAATGAACTATTGTCTTCCTTCCCGAAC
>JADFTO010000047.1:7217-13278 GCA_022560215.1 Pseudomonadota bacterium
ATCCCGCCTATCAAAACCAGCCTCCCGCCTCCGAGCCCCGCGCCGATAACCCTATCGCCGCAGGCATTCCCTCCCCTTCACACGTCCGGATTCATACGGCGAATGAACTCTGGACTTCCTTCACGAACAATTCTTCAACGTCGAGCCTCCTCTGGCAGACGCCTTGCTCATAGGCGAACAGGAGGAAGTTCTCCAGGGTGGTCCTGTTCTGTTCGATGCCGTAGGGCCAGTAGTCGCCGGCGAAAAATTCTCCCATGCGCTTTGCGTGATCGAAGCACCAGGGTATCGGGAAACGGGTGGCCGTGATTTCATGGGCGCGCTCGACGCTGTTCTTCTTGGCCTCTTCGAACGCCTTGTACATGTTCATGGCGACCCAGGGATGGGCCTCCAGGGTGGAGGTTCGTATCGCCACAGTGTGCATGATGGGAAAGATTCCCGTTTCCCGCCAATAGGCTTCCTCCACCGCCACGTAATCCTCGATAAGCCTTCTCACTCGTGGATCTTGAATCTTTATGCAGGTCGGCGGATGAGCGGAAATCAGGGCGTCGATGTCGCCATCCAGCAACATGTCCGAGAGGTTGCCGCCTGGATTGCTCCGATAACTGACGCCGTCGGGGAGGTTGAGGGCGACCTTTTCGACCCGGCCGGGCTGGTTGACGCCCGCCTGGACCCACTCGATGTCCTGAAGACGAAGGCCGACCTGGTGCATGAGCCAGCCCCGCGCGTAGATGCCGGCCGTCTGGGCCCATTCCGGAATTCCCACCTTATGGCCGGCCAAGTCTTCCGGTTTCGATATGCCGGCGTTCTTGCGCACGTAGATGGCGCTCTGGCGGAACACCCGGGAGGGGAACACAGGGATAGAGGTCACGGACCCATCGCCTTGGGCCACCAACGAGGCATACTTGCCGAAGGACAGCTCGGAGACGTCCCATTCGCGGAACTTGATGAATCGGTAGAAAATCTCCTCGATGGAGAGGTTGAGGGAAACGAGATCGATCCCTTCGGGCTTGATTCTTCCCAGCGTCAGGTCCCTGACTTGATCGTAGTCGCTGATCGCCAGCGTAATCTTCACATTCGACATTGGCTCCCCCTAGGCCTCCTTGAGAGATCTGGTGGATTGACCGACCACCACCGACAGCACGCCCAGGACCATGAACGCCGCGATAATATAAAACACCCATTCGGCCCTTCCCAGATCGACCAGCCATCCGAACAGGATGGGAGCGACGGCGCCGCCGACGGCGATGCCGGTGGTGACGAACCCGAACGCCTTGCCCATGCCGCCGGGAGGGGCCGCCGCCTTGACCATCATGTCGCGGGCGGGGCGCACGAGACCCTGGGCGAAGCCGATGACAGTGAACAGGACGATCACCAGCACCAGGGAGAAGGAAATGGAGCCGAGCAGGATCATGATCAGGCCGGTGGCCGTGAAGGCGATGATCGCCACCCTGTCATGGTGCCGTGTCCAGTCGGCCAGCACGCCGCCCGCGAGGACTCCGATGGAACTGGCGAACAGGTAGCCGGTCAACGCCATCCCCGCCATGGACAGCGGCATTCCTTGGATGGAACCGAGCGCCGCGATGGAAAACGACTGAATGCCGCTCGACGTGAAAGACGTGGCGACGAAGAAAAGGAACATCATCAACATGGGAATCGACAGCATCTGGGCCAAGCCATCCTTGACCGGAGCTGGATCCTTGCGCAGTTTTTCCTGGGAGTCCATTCTCGCCTGGATGGCCCCCGTCAGGTGTTGGCGCTGGCTGAGGACCGCCAGCATTACCATCAGGCCCATCGTGCCGACGGCGATCAACGCATATCTCCAGCCGACCATGGCAGCGAGGAAGATCAACATGGCCGGCGCCGCCGCGGACCCGAGGTGGCCGGCGAAGGTGTGGAGGCTGAACGCCTTGCCCATGCGATCCTGGGCGATGGTCGATGACAGGATCATGTATCCGGCCGGGTGAAAGACGCTGTGCCCAATGCCTGCGATTATCGCAAACACAAAGAGGAACACGTATTCGGGCGCCACTCCCATGAAAATAATCGCCCCCCCTTCCAGGGCCAGTCCGCAGATCACGGCGATGGGGCCGCCCCACCGGTCTACCAGGAAGCCCACGGGAATCTGGACCATGCCGGAGCACACGTAGAACACGGTCAGAAGAAGTCCAAGCGCCGCGAAGCTGACCCCGAGTTCGTCATGGAGAAGGGGAAACAGCGGCGGCAGGCAAAGGATGAAAACGTGGCTCATGAAATGGCCGGAGCAGACGAGGGCCAGTATCGGGCCGTCCTGCTTGATGGTCATGGCGATCGAGCTCATTGGGCAGGTCCCGTCAGAAAAGCAAGGATTTTATGACGATGGGGACAACGTTGGTGGGACGGATGATTTCTCCGATGTCAACGAAGTCGAAATCCTTCAACTGCAGGCCGTCGATGGAAATTACGGCGCAGTCGGCATCGATTTCATCGCGGATGATGCGGCCGAGCGTCATGCCGACGTCGCCGTCCACCAACATGATCAGCGGACCGGAATCGCTTTCCGCCGCGAGCGCCGCATGCATGCCTTTCGCCAGGGCGTGAAGGCGGGAATGCAATGGGTCTCCCTGCCAGGGAAAGGCCAGGGCGACGGTCCTCTCGCCGAGATCTATGTCATGGCGGGTCAGGGCGTTCTTGACCTCTTCGGCGACCGCGTGCTCATCCACGTCGCCCTCGAGATCGAACCGGCAGGACAGAACCGGGACGTTCCTGAGCGGCAGCAACGACGGATCGGAAACCATGATCGTGTTGCCGCTGATCTGGACGGAGAACTGCGATGCCCCGATTACGGTGGCGCGGATGCCCTGTCCGGGGTCCCAAACAGGGATATCCAGTTCGCCGTCGGCAAGGCCATGCCCGATCCGGTGGGCAAGACCGGATCCCAGATCGCCGTAGGATTCGGTTTCGCGGCCGTACAAGTATTCGGAGACGCCGCCGGAAAACGTGATCGCATCCGGTTTCGGGGTTGAGGGCAACGGTTCGGTCACCATCAGCTCCCGGGCCGTGCCGGCCAAGGGTTCCTGGCGGGCCAGGGTCATCACGATGTCCGCCATTTCACCGATCAGCCGCCGGCGATCCTCCTTGTCCAGCCGGCTGCCCTGCTCCAGGTTCAGAGACAGGGTTTTCGCGAGGGTTTGGATCGGTTCCTCCACGCGGGTCATCACGCCCCCGCCGTCCACCACCAGAAGCCGGCTGCCGACTGCGACGGCTGCGGTAGCCAGCAGTTCCCCGTCGCGGATCAAGGCGAATTTCGTGGTGCCGCCGCCGATATCGACGTTGAGGATGGTGTTCTTGTTCCGCCGGGACAGGGCCACCGCCCCGGAACCGTGCGCGGCCATGGCGCTTTCCATGTTGTGGCCCGCCGACGCGCAAACGAACTTGCCCGATTCCTCGGCGAACAGGTCGGCGATGGCGCGGGCGTTCGCCCGCTTCAAGGCTTCGCCTGTCAGGATGACCGCTCCGCTGTCGATGTCGCCGCGCGTGAAGCCCGCCTTGTCGTAGGCCTCGTGGACGAATGCGTCCAGTTGATCGGCGTCGATCAGCCCATCGGGGCGATAGGGCGTCAGCGTGATGGGGGAGCGCCAGAGGACTTCCCGGTTGACGACCACGAATTGGCTTGAAAGACCCGTGGCCAGACGTTGCAGGTGCACCCGGGCGAACATCAAATGCGACGTGGATGAACCGATGTCGACGCCGACGGTGGTCAATTCGACATTATCGGCGGCCCAGATGATTTCACTGAGATGCTCGCGTTCCTCGGGCGAGGGGTGGAAGTGGTCAAACTCTATATCGTGCATCAGGTTAAGCGTCCCTGGCGTTATGGCATGGTTCAGTCATTGGACCTGGAAAGATTAAGAGGTGATGGCCGATTATCATGAATTTGGCGTTCCTTCCGCTCCTCGTGCTCCCGCGGATAGGGCCTGGGTTTAGTCAAAGGGACGGGCCATGTGCTACCGGTATTGGGTCTCGTCGATGTAATCTCCCATGGAGGACGTGACGCCGTTTTTGGCCAGCTCTTCGAGATAGATTTTGTGGATGCGGGCATCCTGGTGCCCGTACTCGATCTGGTTTCCCCCGCTGCGGACATCCGCGTCGACCCCGGAACCGAACAACTTCCGCCGGCCTTCGGTGAAAGGGTAGCGCAGGCTGCCGAAGGCGACGGCGAGATAACGGGCCGGCGCGTCACAGGTATTGAAGTGTTGGTGGAACATCATGTCGGGGGGCGCGAAGACGACGCCATGTTCCCAATCTATGCGGACGTAGTCCTCGTCGCCTTCGTCCCAGAGCAGGGAATATCCCTTGCCCGTAACCGTGTACACGCTGAAGTCGGCGCCGTGGCGGTGCCCTTTCTTGTAGGTGCCAACGGGCATTTCCGACGAGTGGGCGTGCATGGTTCCTTCGGCCAGGATGAACTTCATGTTGGAGCTGCCTGCGCCCCGCTTCTCCCATTTCTTAAGCTCGAAGCTGCTGAGGTCGGGAATGAAATTCGTCTCCCACATATGGCGGCCGGGACGGACGGGCACGAACTCGCCCTCTCCCTGGAAAAACCGCTGGTTGCCTTCGCGCTCGGGGAATTTGTAGTCGTTGTTGAAGACGAAGTCCTGGTTATGGAACAGGTTGATCATCAACGGCATGTTGGTCTGGGCGGAGAGCCTGGCGCGTTCCTTTCCGCTGCCGTTGAAGTGTTGATAGCGGCAGTTCAGGGGCAGGGCGAACAAACTCTTGGGACCCCATTCGAAGGTGTGGCTCAGGCCGTCCGAGGTCTCGACGGACGTGCTGCCGTGTCCGGAGATGACATAGATCACTTCCTCGACCATGTGCTTGTGAGAGGCGCTCTTGCCCCCGGGAGGAAGGTCCAGCAGGTGGATGTTGACGTAATCGCCGCGGCCCTTGAGGTGAACGATGGCCCCGTCCGTGTCGAACCTGAGCCACGGGCCGGTCTCGACGTTCCTGAGGTCGACGCCGAAATCCTCGATTATGGGAACGCCTTCGCCTTTTGCCCAATCTCCGTACGGATCGAGCAGCATCTTATCTTCATTGGGATCGGCCATGATCAACTCCCTGGCATGAAGATCGGTTCATTCCTCTTCCCGATGCTTCCCCGCATAAACGAGAATGAAATGACAGCGGACGGCTGTTTTAGTCAAGGGCATCGGAGGCGTCTCCGAAGCCGATGAAGGTGTTTCCTATTTGCCACTAGGACTGTCAGCCCGTGCAGGAATAGTCAAAGGCGCATGAGCCGACAAAAACATATTGGACATATAATCCAGATAGGGCCTGTATGACGAAGGCCCGCGCCGGGCCGCCTAATCGGCGTTTTCGGAGACTAGCTGCCAGCCGACATACCCGCTCCGGGCCAGGCCCGACGCCACCTCCTCGATCAACCGGCTAACGACGACGATGGCCTTCGATTCAGGCCGCTTGCTTGAACTGGCCAGGTACAGGGTGCGATAGAGTTCTGGGTCCTCGATGCGCTTGGCCCGGAGGCTCCCCGCCTCCACTTCCTCTTGAATGGCTCCATAAGGGAGGATCGTGCCCCCGAGCCCGCGCTTGACCATTTCCTTGATCGCCGGAACGGAATCCACATTAAAGGTGACGTTGGGCTGGGACCCGGTTTTTTCCGCCGCCTCTTCGACAATTTGGCGCAAAAGACTCAGCCTGCTCGGCAGCACCAATTCATTCTTGATGACGTCCGGAAACGACAGGGTCTCGTCGGATTTCTTTCTCCTCTTGCCCCGCTCGACGAAGTAAAGCTCTTCGGTGATCAGTGGCTTGCAGATCAGCCCTTTCGCCGCTTCAGGGTTGTATGTCAGGGTGATGTCGATCTGGCCATTGTCGACCCATTCCATGAGCCGTTCGCTCAATCCTTCCAGGATGTTCAGGGTGATTTCCGGATAGGCTCCCCTGCAACGATCCGCTACCGCAGCGGCGAGGACGAGTATGGTTGTGGGCGTCATGCCGATCACGACCCGGCCATGGGGCTCCTCGGCGAATTCGAGAATATCCTGCTTGACCCGCTCGAACTGGC
>JADFTO010000048.1 GCA_022560215.1 Pseudomonadota bacterium
GCCCCACTTGAATGTGGTGAACGATGGCAATGAATATAAAATTCTGGGGGGTCAGAGGAAGCATTGCCTGTCCGTCTCCGAATCACCTTAAGTATGGCGGCAACACCACGTGCATCGAAGTCAACACGGACTCGGGCACGATCATCTGGGACGCGGGCACGGGGTTCCGGCACCTGGGCAAAGAGTTGGACCGCCGAAACCTGAGGAAGGCGTATCTGCTCATGACCCACACCCATTGGGATCACATCAACGGCTTCCCGTTTTTCAAGCTGGCCTACGACCCCAGTTTCTCCCTGCACATCATGGCCGGCCATCTCCACGACAAAGGCGGGATAGAAGGCATCCTGGCGAGCCAGATGTCCACGCCGATGTTCCCGGTACCCCTGGAGGCCATGACGGCGAACATCACCTATGAGGACTTCCTGACCAAGGAATTCACCCTCTATGGGGACGTCGGCGTGCGCACCGCGTCGCTCAATCATCCGAACGGCGCCACCGGCTACCGCATCGATCACGGCGGCAAGTCGGCCTGTCTGATCACCGATACCGAGCACATTCCCGGGAAACCGGACCAGAACATCCTGGAACTCATAGAAGGCGCCGACCTGGTCATCTACGACTGCACCTTCACCGACGAGGAGTTCCCCGACAAGATAAGCTGGGGGCATTCCACCTGGACCGAGGGGGCGAGGCTCTGCCAGGCGGCGAAAGTCAAGCAGTTCATCATCTTCCATCACGACCCGGACCACGAGGATCCCTTCATGGACAAGCTGGCGGCCGAGGCCGAGGAAACCCTGCCCGGCACCATCGTCGCCCGCGAGGGAATGGACATCACCCTGGACTGAATGGGCCGCGGCCCCCGCCCGGGGGGCGTGAGGGGAAGCGCCCGCCCGCTTCAGGCAAGCCGTCCGCTAAAGAGACTGCCCCCGTCGCCTCTCTTCCTGCATGATTTTGGCGGGAGGGTTGAAGCCAAGACCTTTGATGCCCATTTCGGGCAGGATCACTTCGCGTTCCTCGATGGACATGGGATGGACGCGGATGATCACGCGCCGGTTTTCAGCCTGATTTTCCGGAATCGGGGTGCCGTCCTCCTTGCGATTGGGCACCTTCGGCCGGGAATCCGCGAAACCGGCCGCCTTCAGGCGCTTCGGGAATATTCCCTGTTCGATGAAATAGCGCACCACGCGGGTGGCGCGTCCCGCCGACAGCTCCCAGTTGGACGGGTACCTGGCCGTATGGATGGGGTCGTCGTCGGTGTGGCCTTCCACCTCGATGATGTAGGCCTTGAAACGGGGCGCGTCCAGCAACTGCACCAAGCTAAGCAGCACCGGCAGGGCCTGGTCCCGGAAATCCGCCGATCCCGGCCGGTAGAAGGCGGAACTGGCGAGTTCGATGACGATGCCCTTGTCGTCGCCCTCCACCTCGACCACTTGGTCGGCCTGCTGTTCGTAGACCACGTCCTGGATGTCGAGCTTCATCAGCGACATGGGGCTGGCCACGTCGCGTCCGCTGATTTCTCCCTGGATCGCGGCCGCCGCCTCCTGGTAGGCGGGTATGTCGTATTCGGCGAAGGTGAGGAGCATGACCATGAAGGCCATCAACAGCGTGATGGCGTCGGCATAGGTGACCAGCCATTCTTCTTTTTCTTCTACTTCTTCGGGAGGTGCGTCCATGATTGTTGCCCTATGGCCACGGAGGCCCGAAACGGGTTCCGGCGTCGATCACTTCTTCATCTTGTCGATGTTGAAGTGGATCGCCGGGTCGAGGAAGCTGTTCATCTTGTCCTGGATGAAGCGGGGGCTCTTGCGGTCGGCCAGCAGGACCAGACCCTCGGCGACCAGGTAGTTGCGGAAGCGGATGATCTGCTCGCGCTGCATGATCTTGGTCGCCGAGGGGAGGAAGATAATCTGCGCAAATATCACGCCATAGAGCGTCGTACACAACGCCACCGCAAGTCCCGCCCCCAGCTGCGAGGGATCGCCGCCCATGCTGCCGAGCATGATTATCAGGCCGACTAGCGTGCCGATCATGCCGAAGGCCGGCGCCGCCGCGCCCATTTTCTTGATGATATCCACCAGCACCGTGTTGCGCCCGTAGGAGGTCTCGATGGTGTTGTTCATGATCTCGCGGACCTCTTCGCCGGAATAGCCGCTGATCACCATATCGATTCCGAATCTGAGGAACTTGTCGTCCTTAACGGCTTTCTTGGATTCCGCTTCGAGGGCCGGGATGCCGCTTTTCTGGACCGTGTAGGCCCATTTGATGACGCGTCCGACCTCGGCCTTCAGAATCCCGCGCCCCATTCCCGGCGACATGAAGATTTTGATCATCACCTTAAACGACAGAATCACGTAGCGGGGCTCGTACGAAATGAACGCTGCTGCCAAGGTCCCGCCGGCAACCATGACGAAGCTGGAGAGGCTGATGAAGATTGCGTAGTCATCCGTGGCGGTGACGATGGCGCTAAGAAACAAACCCATCGCGGCCAGAAACGCGACAATCGTTGCTATCGACATGTCTTATTCCTGCTTTTCTTATTCCTGCTTTCGAAACCTGGTCACGGCAGTCTCTTCGGGCCAGTGACGGCCCGCGTCCACCATAGGGATTCCCTAACCTAATACGGTATTCTAGAATAAATCTTAATCAATAATGCCGCAATCCGATAAATAAACAAAAAGGACGTTCAATTCATTCCTCTCATTCCTCCGAAATCGTCGATTAACGTTCCCGGAAGGCTTCGTGGCGAAGCTTGAGCACCGGTTTTAGCAGGTAATCCATGACCGTTTTCTTGCCCGTGTGGATGTCTATCGTGGCCTGCATGCCGGGCGTGATCGGCAGGTCGCCTTCCTTTTCGCCGAGATAGGTCTTGTCCGTCTCGACCAGGATCCGGAAATAGGGGTTGCCGCGCTCGTCGGTGCTCGAATCGGGCGCCACCATGGCCACAACGCCATCCAGGCCGCCGTAACGGGAGTAGTCGTAGGCCGAAATCTTGACCACGGTGCGCTGTCCCTTGGTGATGTAGGCGCGGTCGACGGGATTCACCTTGGCGTCGATCACCAGGGTGTCGCCCGTGGGGACGATTTCCATGATCGGTTCGCCGGGCGAGACGACGCCGCCGATGGTGTTGTAGCGCATGTTCTTCACCACCCCGTCGATGGGGCTTTTTATTTCAGCGCGCCCCCCCTGTTCGGTGGCCTCGACCAGCAGTTCGGTGATGCGGCCGATGGCCTGTCCCGTCTTCACCAGTTCGTCCTGGGCCTCGCGGCGGAAGCGGGTTTTCTCTTCCCTCATCCGTCCCCGCGCTTCGGCGACCGCGGCGCGGGCGCGGCGGATGGAGGGGCCGAGAGTCCGCGATTCACCATCCAGGTCCTCGACCTCGGCCAGCAGTTTCAGGTGTTCGATCTTGGGCGTCAGGCCGTCGGCCAGGAGCTCCGCCGACATCTTGAGCCTTTCCTTGGCCAGGGTCAGGTTCCTGTCGACCGACCGGCGCTTGGATTCGAGCTCCTGGACCTCCAGCTCCCTCTGGCGGACCTGGTTCTTCTGCACGTTTATGACGGAATTCAGTTCCCGCTTCCTGGCGTTATAGGACTGACGCTGGGCTATGACCTGTAGGGGCCGCCGGGCGGCCGCGTCCTGGGGAAATTTCAGCTCGCCGCCCTGGGTTTCCGTCTTCAGCCGCGCCTGTACGAGAACCTGACTGTCCAAACGGACCTGGAGCTCCTCCCGGTTGACCCCGGAGGTGGCCAGGTTGAGCCGGACCAGTGGCTGTCCCTTCTTGACGGTATCGCCGTCGGCGACGTGGATTTTCTGGATGATGCCGCCTTCCAGGTGCTGGATGAGCTTGACCTTGCCCTTGGGCACGACCTCGCCGGAAGCCAGCGCCACCTCGTCCAGTTCCGAGAAATTGGCCCAGATGATCGCGCTCGCCAACAGGATCATCACCGGCCATGCCACCGGCCTCCAACTGGGCAGGGGATGGCTGTCGAGCATCTCTTCCAGCCGGTTCATTCCTCACTCTCCATTGTTGGCCGGGCCGCGTTCGCCGACAGGGCCTTGACGTCCCGGGGCGCGGGCCCGGCTTCCGGATCGGCCTCAACCGCGGCCTGGGGCGCGGGCTTGGGTTCCTGGCCGTCCCCGGGCCCATCATCGGCCGGCTGGGCGGCGGGCCGATCCGTGGCTTGCCGTTTCGGGGTCTGGGCGGCCTCCTGTTGCGGTTTCCGGGCCGGCCGTTGCCGGGCTTCAGCCGCCTGCGGTTGCTGGGCCTTTTGCTGGGCGGCTTTCTGTTTCTGGGCTTGGCCGCCGCCGAACAGTTTCGGCAGAATCTCCTTGGCCGGCCCGGCCAGGGCTATCTTGCCCTTATCCATGGCGATGAGTGTATCGCAGGCCGCCAGCAGGATGGGGCTGTGGGTGATGATGAGCACGGTCCGGTCGCGGCCGATCTCGGTTATGGTCCGGCGCAGGGCCTGTTCGGCCTGACGGTCCAGGCTGCTCGACGGTTCGTCCAGGATGACCACGGGCGGGTCGCCGAGGAGCGCCCTGGCGATGGCGATTCTCTGGCGCTGGCCGCCGGACAGGCGCTGGCCGGCCTCGCCGATATCGGTGGCGTAGCCGTCGGGCATGTCGATGATGAAACTGTGCACGCCCGCGGCGGTGGCCGCCTTGATGATGGCGTCGTCGTCCGCGTCGGGGACGCGGTGGGCGACGTTGTCGCGGATGGTGCCGGCGAACAGGATGGATTCCTGGGGAACGTAGCCAATCCAGTCGGCCAGTTCGGCGCGGGTGAACTGGGTGAGGTCGGCGTCGTCGAGGAGAACCCGCCCCTGGCTCGGCACGTAAAGGCCCTGGATGATCTTGACCAGGGTGGTCTTGCCGCTGCCGTTGCGGCCGACGAGGGCGTGAATGCCGCCGGCCTTGATGGTGATGGATACGTTGTCGACGGCCGGGTGGGCGTCCTCGGAGTAGGCGAAGGTGACGTTCTCCAGGGTGATCTCGCCGTTGGGCTTGTCAAGCTTGACCTCGCTTTCCAGGCGTTCGCCAGGCGTCATGAAGAGCAGGCCGAGCCGTTCCCGGGCCTGCCTGAATCCGGAGAAGGTGCGCCAGGTGCCCACCAGCTGGTTGAGGGGGCCGAGGATGCGTCCGCTCAGCATGTTGGTGGCGATCAGGGCGCCGATGGTCAGCCGCTGGTCGATGATGGCGAGTGCCCCGACGGTGGTCAGCGAGACTGACGTGAGCATCGACAGCGTGGCGCCCAGGTTGGAATAGCTGTCCGCCATGCCGCCGCGCTCGATGGAACGTTCGATGTTCTCGGCGTGCAATTCTTCCCAGGCCGGGCGCATGGCCCTGTCCAGGGCCAGGGCCTTGATGGTCGTCCGCCCGGCGATGATCTCGGCGAGCAGGCTGTCGCGGGAATGGGTGGTATCGCGTTCCGCCTTGTTGGCGGCGGCGAGTACGTTTCCCGAGCGCCAGGCCACGAACATGAACAAGGGCACGATGATCAGCAGCACCCAGGCGATGGGGGCGGCGATGACGAAGACCAGAATCAGGAACAGGACGGCGAAGGGCAGGTCGGCCACGAGCACGGCCGAAGGGCCCGATAGGGTGTTGCGGATCATGTCCACGTCGCGGAACAGGGCCTGCCAATGGGCCCCGGGCAGGGACTCCAGGGTACGTAGCGGCAGGGACATCACCTTGTCGAAGAGCAGGCGCCCCACTTCCACGTCCACCCTGAGGGCCACGGTCTGCATGATGCGCGAACGGGACATGCGCAGCACGTAGTCGAACACCAGGACCAGGAACATGCCCACCACCAGGCCCTGAAGGGTGCTGATTCCGCCGCTGGTGACGACGCGGTCGTAGACCTGGAGGGTGAAGATGGGCACCGCCAGGGCCAGCATGTTGACGAAGAACGACATGACCATCACCTCGCGGAAGATGGGCCTCAGCGGCTTCAGCAAGGGTTTGAGCCATGCGCGGGAATCGGAATCGCTCATGGTGCCGGAAGTATACGCTTGCCGGTTTCTGGAAGCCAGCGGACGTTGCCGAAAGGTTCCGGCCCTTGATTTAGGGCACCACCCGCCGCAATTGCGGCTTGACCTGATCGCCGCCGGCCGCTGTAGTTAACGGGAAAAGGGCCCGCGAGGGCCCCGGACCAGGAGAGGCGATCACGGCAGCCGCGGTTGCCGGCGCATCAATCCATGCTGGCCAGGATCGGCAATTTCTTCCGCAAGGCTTTCAGCGTCGACAGGCTGATGGGCCTGGCCCTCCTCGCCGTCTTCTTGTTCCTTTACGTGACCGATCCCTACCCGGTCGAATTCCTGCGCCTCAAGACCTTCGATTATTACCAGAAGCTCAAACCCCGGGAGATTCCGCCGCCCGAGCGCAAGCCGGTGACCATCATCGACCTGGACGAGGCGAGCCTGTCCGAGATCGGGCAATGGCCCTGGCCGCGAAACATCCTCGCCCGGATGGTGGAGAACCTGATGGAGATGGGCGCCGTCATGGTGGCCTTCGACATGGTGTTCGCGGAACCGGACCGGATGAATCCGGCCGTGGTGGCCGATTCCATCGCCGGATTGGACGAAGAAACCAAGGAAAAGCTGCGCCGGCTGCCCGGCAACGACGAGAAATTCGCCGAGGTCATCAAGAAAAGCCGGGTGGTGCTGGGCCAGGCCGGGTACTGGGAAGAGCGCGAGACCAAGGCCGGTCCGCCGGTCAAGAAGTCGATTGCGCTGCTCAAGAAGGGCAAGAACGTGGAGCCCGCGAATTTCCTGCCCAATTTCAAGTCCCTGATCCGCAACATCCCGGTGATCGAGAAAGCGGCCCTGGGCCACGGCATCTTCTCCCTGGTGCCCGAACCCGACGGCATCGTCAGGCGCATACCGACCCTGTTCGTCTTCGACGGCAAACTCTATCCGTCCCTGTCCGTGGAGATGCTGCGCGTCGCCTTCCAGCGCAAGACCATCCTGGTGCGGGCCGACCCGGCCGGGGTGACGGCCATGAAGATCGCCCCCAAGCGGGTATTCCCGCCCAATGGCCTGTCCTTGCCGACGGATGCCAAGGGGCGCGTCTGGCCCTACTTCTCGAAAAGCGACAAGGCCAAGTACGTGTCCGCCCGCGACGTGCTGGCGGGCACCGCGGACCCGGCGCTGATCAAGGGCAAGATGACCATCGTCGGCACCTCCGCGGTGGGGCTGCTCGATATCCGCTCCTCCCCCGTCGATGCCATCATCCCCGGCGTCGAGGTGCACGTGCAGCTCATCGAGGCGGCCCTGACCGGCAAATACCTGAGCCGGCCCGCCAATTTCCGCGGGGCGGAGCTGCTCCTGATCCTGGTCGGCGGCCTGTTGATGATATGGCTGGTGCCCAAGGTGGGCGCCAAGTGGACCATACTCCTGTTCCTCGTCGTCGGGGGCGCCGCCGCCGGCGCGTCGGGCTACCTGTTCGTCGAGAAACGCCAGCTCCTGGACGTCGGCTTCGGCATCATTGCCATCTTCCTGATCTATGCCCTGCTTACCTTCACCGGTTACGTCAAGGAAGAGGCGCAGAAGCGCCAGACCCGGCAGGCCTTCTCCAAGTACCTGTCGCCGGCCATGGTGGAGAAGGTGGCCGAGGACCCGAGCCAGCTCAAGCTGGGCGGCGTCAAGCGCGACCTGACGCTCTTGTTCTGCGACGTCCGCGGGTTCACCACCATTTCCGAGCAGTTCGACGCCGTCGGCCTGACCAGTCTCATCAACAAGCTGCTGACGCCGCTCACCAACGTCATCCTCAACTCCCAGGGCACGGTGGACAAGTACATGGGCGACTGCATCATGGCCTTCTGGAACGCCCCCTTGGACGACGAGGATCACGCCCGCAACGGGTGCCTGTCGGCGCTTGACATGCTGGCGGAGATCGCCCCCCTCAACGAAAGGCTGAAAATCGAGGCCGTCGAAGAGGGGCGCAAGCACATCCCGCTGAAGGTCGGATTCGGGCTGAATACGGGCGAATGCGTGGTCGGCAACATGGGGTCGGACCAGCGCTTCGACTACTCGGTGCTCGGCGACACGGTCAACCTGGCCGCCCGCCTGGAGGGCCAGTCCAAGTCCTACGGCGTCGACATCGTGATCGGGGAGGGCACCCGCAAGCTGGTCACCGATCTGGCGTCCATCGAGCTGGACAGGATACAGGTCAAGGGCAAGACCGTGCCGGTCGATATCTTCGCCTTGCTGGGCGACGATAAGGTGGCCCAAAGCGAGGAGTTCAAGAAGCTCAGCCAGGCCAACCAGGCCATGATCGACGCCTACCGGGCCCAGGATTGGGAAAAGACGCGGACCCGGATCGCCGAATGCCGCGAGCTGTTGGACGGGTTCAACGTCGCCGGCCTCTACGACCTCTATGAACAAAGGGTCGAGGACTACGAGGCCACCCCGCCGGACGCCGACTGGGGCGGCGTCTTCATCGCCACCACCAAGTAATACCAGCGGCCCTTGAAGTAAGGACCGCTGGGCGTTCATTGCCTGAGCAGGCTCTCAGGCATAAGCGCCGGCGCGCGGTCGCGCTTGCCAAAGGGCGATGAGTCAAGCTCAACGCCCTTTGGTATAACCACGAAAATCCCGCCGCGCCGAATGGCCGGCACGCCGCCTACTTGGATGTCATCACCCAGACGCCGTCCCAGTCCTTGGGCTTGGATTTCTTCAATTGGTGGCAACGCTCGATGTAGGTATCCGACAGCTTGTCCGACGGGTTGAGCCTGAGGCACTCCTTGAAGGACTTGACGGATTTGTCCCAGGCGCCGGCGCGGTAGTGCTTGCGCCCTTCCTTGAAGTAGTTCACCACCTCCATCAGGTTGGGGAAGGTCTCGTCGTTGTGGTAGTCCAGCACCTCGTAGACGCAGACGGGTTTGGTCTTGCCCTTGACCACCACGTCGTCGATGTCGCGGATGCGGTAGGTGCCCTTCAGCTTGTCCACGGTGTTCTGGCTGATCAGGATGCGCGCCGAATACTGCTTGCAGGCGCTTTCCAGGCGGGCGGCCAGGTTCACGCCGTCGCCGATCATGGTGTAGTCCATGCGCTTGGGCGATCCGATGTTGCCCGAGACCACCGTATCGGTGTTCAGCCCGACGCCCATGTCGATGGGCATCTGGCCGTTGCTTTCCCGGACTATGTTCCATTCCCAAAGTCTCGTGATCATGGCGACGGCGGCGCGCACGCCCCGGTCCTCGTCGTCGTCGTGGGCGACCGGGATGCCGAAGGCGGCCATGATGGCGTCGCCGATGAACTTGTCCAGCATGCCGCCCTGTTCGGTGATGCAATCCACCATGATGGTGAAGTAGTCGTTGAGCAGGGCGACGGTGCCCTGGGCGCCCAGTTCCTCGGTGATGGTGGTGAAGCCGCGCACGTCCGAGAACAGGATGGTGGAGACGGTGGACTTGCCGCCCATGATGTCCTCTCCGTCGCCGGCGCTCATGACCTGGTCGGCCAGCCCCGGGTCCATGTAGCGCGACATGGTCGATTTCATGCGCTTTTCCGTGCTGATGTCCTCGATCATGAACAGCGTCCCCAGTTTTTTCTCCTCGGCGTCGACCAGGGGGAGGACCGTCAGGTTGACGGAGATGGTTTCCTTCTCTTCCTCGCCCACCTCCATCTCGGCGTCCATGGTGATGTCCGATTCCTGGGTTTCCTCGACCCGCTTGACCCTTTCCATGATCCAGGCGTTTTTGCCCGAGAAGAAGTCCGCGGTCTTCTTTTCCAGGATGTCTTCGGACTCCACCTGAAGGATTCGCAGGCCGGCCACGTTGCAGGTGACGATCTTGCCTTCCTCGTCGGTGGTGATGACCCCGTTGGTCATGCTTTCAAGCATGCTTTCGTTGTAGTTCTTCATGTTCTGGACGTCGTCGAACAGCTTGGCGTTTTCCAGCGCGATGGCCACCTGGGCGGTGAACGCCTTGAGCCGGCTTTCGTCCTCATCGGTGAAGGGGCCGCCCTTCTTGTTGAGCACCTGGGTGACGCCGATGGTCTTGCCGTTCTTGTTGACCACCGGCACGCAGAGGATGGAGCGGGTGAAGTATCCCGTCTTCTTGTCGAAGGCGGGGTTGAAGCGGAGATCGGCGTAGGCATAGGGGATGTTGACCGTCTGCCCCGAGGTGAACACGGTGCCGGCGATGCCCAAGTGGTTGGGGAGCCGGATCTCGCCGATGGAATCGCCCTGGGCGATGCGGGAGAAGAGCTCGTTCGTCTTTTCGTCGTTGAGGAAAAGGGTGGAGCGGTCCGCGTTCAGCATTCGCGTCGCTTCGCTCATGACCTTCTGGAGCAGGACGCCGAGGTCGATTTCGGCGGTGACGTCCGAGACCACGTCGAGGAATTCCATCTCCTGGGCGCGGGTCCTCTGCATGCGTTCCACGAACTGGGTGCTTTGCAGGGCGACCGCGGCCTGGGTGGTCATGTCCTGGAGCAGGGTGAGATCGTCCTTGGTGAACCGTCCCGACCGACAGTTGAGGGCCTGGGCGACGCCGATGATCTCGCCCTTGACCGTGCGCACGGGCGCGCAAAGGACGCTTTTGGTCTTGAAGCCCGTCTGCTGGTCGATGGTCTTGTTGAAGCGCTTGTCCTTGTAGGCGTCGTGGACGATCAGGCCCTCGCCGGTGGTGAACACGTGGCCGGCGATGCCGCTGGTGTTCAAGAGCCGGATCTCGCGCTGATGCTCGCCGTGGGCGAAGCGGGAATAGAGCTCTCCCGTCTGCGGGTCGTTGAGGAAGAGCGTGCCGCGCTCGGCGTTGGTCTCGGCGCTCATGAGCCTCACCAGGGTGGCCAGGACCTCGTCAACCGTCTCCATGGCCGCCACCGTCCTGGAGACGTTGAGCAGCATCTGGGCCTGTTTCAGCTGTGCGCCCGTGTCCGGGCGGCGGCGCTTGGCGGTCGACTTTCTGCGTTTCGGTCTATTTGCCATGTTTCTTTCCCTTGGCGGTCTTGCCCTTACCGCCCTCCAGTTCCCCGCGCAGGACCTTTATGGTTTTGCGGAGGTGATCGATTTCATCCCGCGCGGTCCGATCCAGGTCCTGGATTTTTCCCTCGTACTTGAACTTGATGTCCTCCAGCTCGTCGCGGAGCGCGGACACCGTCGCCTTCAGCTGGACGATCTCGTCGTTGCCCTCGGCGACGGCCTTCTGCACCGCTTCCTCCTTTTCGAAACGAAGCTCCTCCAGTTGGTCGCGGAGCGCGGTCGCCGTCGCCTTCAACTGGATGCTCTCGTCGTTGCCGGCGGCGACGGCCTGCTGCACGGCGTCCTCCTTCTCGAAACGCATTTCCTCCAGTTGGTCGCGGAGCGCGGTCGCCGTCGCCTTCAACTGGACCATCTCGTCGTTGGAGGCGGCGATGGCCTTCTGCACGGCGTCCTCCTTCTCGAATCGCATCTCCTCCAGGCTGTCGCGGAGCGCCACCGCCGTCGCCTTCAACTGGATCATCTCGTCGTTGGAATCGGCGATGGCCTGCTGGACGGCCACTTCCTTCTCGACCGCCCTGTTTTCCAGTTCCTCGCGCAAGGCGTCGACCAGGCCCAGCAGGTCGCGGTTTGCGGTCTCGAGGAGGAGGATTTTCTCCTGCTCGGCCCGGGCGGATTCGGTCCGCGGTTTCGTCTGGATATCGCTCATGGCCGGGTCCCCTGAACACGCGTGACGGATTGTCTCCCCCGGGAACATTGGCGTCAAGCCCGCGCCGCCCGCCAGGGGAGGCGAGGGCGCTATCCAACTAACCGGATAGCGCTCTAACGTGGAAAATGCTCTAGCCGCCGCGGCCGATCATGCCCATGAACAGGTACAGGCCGCCATAGAGAATGGGCTGGTGTAACAGGTAGAGGGCCAGGCTGTGCCGTCCCGCCAGGCGGATAAGCTTAAGGATCGGATGGGCGGGCCTCCAGGCGAGCGCGGCCGGGGCGGATCCATCTCGGAACATCCGGCGCCCGGCCACCACGCCCAACAGGGGAACGGCGAGCCACGGCGCCAGCGGCACGTAGTCCACCGACGCGGGCGGCACGGGCGACAGCCCCACCCACAACAGCCAATCGGCGGCGAAGGCCGGGTTGGCCAGGAACCAGGGCGCGGCGAGGATAAGCGCCGCCAGCAGGACCAGGGCCGCGGACGGCAGGAATATGGCGCCCGCGATGATGACGCTGGCCAGCGCGATGTGATGGAGGATGCCGAAAAAGACGTAACTGCCCGGGTCCATCCATTGGGTGGCGAGGGACACCGCCCCGGCGCTGGCGGCGATCAGCCCGAGGCGCCGGAAAAAGGCCTTCGCCGTAAGGCCCCTTCTGCGCGCCATGACCTGGGTCACCCCCATCACGCCTAGGATGATGATGACGATCACGTTGGCGAACCAGATCCACCAGGGATCGGTGAAAATGCGGAAGCCGGCCAGCCCGAAGAACGTCAGGTCCCAGGAAAAGTGGTACACGATCATCAAGGCGATGGCGACGCCCCGGGCCGTGTCGATCAGCGCGTAGCGGGGCCTCGCGTCCGCCGATTCATCCATCGGGCCTGCTCATCCATTCACGTTCCGGCGCTGCCACTGGCATAAGCTTAAGTGCATGGCCAATGTTAGCACAGCGAGAAAGAAACCCCGGCGGAAGGGCGGGGCGAAGTGCTGGTTTGTTATTCGTCCGCCCCGCGTTGGGCGGCATCGTCGTTCCATACTGTAAAGCCTTGCTTGACACTGTAACGAGATAGTTTACAGTGCCCTCATGATTAAGAGCTTCAAACACAGGGGACTCAAAGAGCTTTCCCGAACCGGGAGAGCCGCCCGCGTTGCGCCTAAGCTCAAAGCCCGCTGCCTGATAAGACTTGACGCCCTTTCGGCGGCGACAAGACCGGAGGACATGAGCGTTCCGGGGTTTGACTTCCACCCCCTGCGCGGCAAGCCTAAACGCTTCAGCGTTCACGTTTCCGGCAACTGGTGCATAACCTTCGAGTGGCAGGATGGAAGCCCCGCCAGAGTAGACCTAGAGGATTACCACTGATGACTGCACGCAAGGTTCCCCCGACCCATCCCGGCGTTGTTCTGGCCGAAGCCCTCGAGGCCATGGGCCTTAAGATCATGCCCGCCGCCAAGCTGCTCGGCACATCGCGTCAGACCCTTCATAAGATTCTGCGGGGCGACGGTCCCATCGGTCCCGCGATGGCCCTGAAGATTGGCGCGCTTTGCGGCAACGGCCCTAACTTGTGGATCAATATGCAGGCCAATCACGACCTTTGGC
>JADFTO010000243.1 GCA_022560215.1 Pseudomonadota bacterium
TAAAGGTTTATTGGCGGCATATTTCCGTCGCTCCCGTCCAGTGGCCTTTCTAGCCGAAATGAGGCGGCGCAGACGCCCGCGGAGGGAAAACCATTCCAACGGCGGCGCAATTTGAGTATGATCGCCATGGATTTGAAGGCTATCTGGGAAATGTCGGTTAAGATGCAAGCGCAGGGGGTGACAGATAAGCGCCGGTTTGAACGCCATTCCCTCATGCTGGAGGCCAAGGTTTCATTCGATGATGAATCCCTTGCATGCGTGATCATTGATATCTCGGCTGGCGGGGTCAGGGTGCGCATGAAAGAGACCAAGATTCTCCTGGATGATGATTCACCAAAATCAGTCATCCTATACTTTCCCCAGTTCGGGGGTTTTAAAGGCGAAGTCGTCTGGACGAACAATCTGTTAGTCGGCATCAAATTTCACGAAAACCACGAGATGATGGAAGATCTCATCCTTAAAATAGCCGCCCAGGACGCCTCCTGAAGTTGTCCCTATCAGTCTAAGCTGGCCCCGACTTCCCCATTCAATGAGCCGTGTTTGGTGAAGTTTGACCGGGCCTTGCCCCTCACTCCGCCCGCCAGGTCTCCACCCAGAGCGTCGAGGGGTCCTGGTGGCCGGTGGGCACCAGGCCCTTCAGCCACTTGGGCAGGACGTAGGGGTTGGCGCGGAAATAGAGCGGGATGACGGGCAGTTCCTCGGTGTAGATCATCTGCAGGCGGCGCCAGAGGACGGCCCGCTTTTCCCGGTCCAGCTCGACCTCGATCTTGTCGATCAGCTCGTCCATCTCCGGGTTCGAGAAGCCGGTGTAGTTCTGGCCGGCGAAGTTGTTTCCCTTGTGGGGGATGTGGGCCGAGTGGAGCGTGGTCCGGGGCACGCTCTCGGGGGCGCTGATCCAGGCGAACATGGCGAGCCCGGTGAACTTGCGCTCGGTCACGGTCTGGCCGAAGAAAACCCGGGCCGGCTGGTTGCGGATGCGCACGTCGATGCCGAGGCGCTTCCACTGGCTTTGCAGCACCTGCTCCACCAGCTCCCGGGTGCGGTTGCCGGCCGTGGTCATGATCTCCAGGGTCAGGGGTTGGCCGGCTTGGTTGTGGCGGACGCCCCGGCGCAAGACCGTCCATCCCGCTTCGTCGAGCAGCTTGGCGGCCTTCTTGGGATCGTAGGCGTATCTCGGCAGGTCGTCGGCGTACACCCAGTCCAGCGGGCTGACGGATGTGTGGGCGACGGGCTGGCGGCCGGAGAACAGCTGGCGGCTGATGGCCTCCCTGTCGATGGCGTGGATCAGGGCCCGGCGCACTCGTCGGTCCTTGAGGATGGGGTTGTCCAGGTTGAGGTCGATATGCTCGTAGACCAGCCCCGGCTTGTAGATGAAGTTGAACCGCTGCCCGTGGCGCTTCTCGAAGGCCAGGGCCTGATCGACGGTCAGGCCCAGCTCGCCGGCGATCATGTCGATGGACCCGGACAGCAAATTGGCCTCCAGCGCGGCCGTGTTCCCGATCACCCTGACCGTGATGCGCCGGAAGCGGGGTTTCTCGCCCCACCAGGTGGCGTTGGGCTCGAGCACCACCTGGGAGCCGGGCTCCACGGCCGTGATCCGGTAGGGCCCGAAGGCGAGCCCCTCGTTGGTGGGGTCGGTGTCGAAGGTGGTGCGGTTCTTGTATGCGGCGGGATCGGCGAAGGGGCGCTCCTCCAAGTGCGCGGGCAGGAGCTGGAAATCGTTGAGGGCGTTGTACTGAAAGGTCAGCTTCTCGTCGTGGATGGTGAAGGTCTTGTCGTCGATGGCGTCGATGCGGTAGATGCGCCGGTAAAGCTCCATGTTGCCGACCCCGCTCATGGGCGAGCGCCCGACCTTCCAGGTAAACAGCACGTCCCGGGTGGTCACCGGCGTCCCGTCCCCCCAGACGGCGCCCGCGCGGATGGTGTAGGTGACGGCGATTCCCTGCTGGCCCTTCGGCGTCTTCTCGGGGATCGCGAGCCCGTTCTCGATGGTCGGCAGCTTCACGCACAGCATGCAGATCAGCCGCCAGTCCGCGTCGTAGGCGGTGAATGGGCGCCGCGTCATGGCCAGGATGTAGGTCTTGGCCATCATGGAATCGATGTTGGGGTGGAAGGTGGAGGGGAACTGGGTGATGCCGATCACCAGTTCGTTCTTTTCCGCCCCCTGGACCGGGTGCTGGGCGAAGCCCATGGCGAGCGAGGCCAGGGCCGCGAGTCCGAATATCCGCCGCCGACAATCCCTAAGAGCTTTCAAAGTCTTGCTGCGCCTGGCCGTTTCACCCCGGCGCTTCCCTATTCGTCCCCGCTCCTGCCCCCGTGGGCCGCCGACCAGGCGACGGGGTCGGCCAGGAAGCGGCGGACCTCGGCGATGGTCCCGGTGGAGAAGTAGCGTCCTTCCTCGGCCACCTGGATCACGTCCCACCAGGTGGCCAGGAAATGGAGCCGGACGCTGGTCCCTTGAAGGCCCTCGAGGACGCCCGGGAAGATGCCGTAAAAGAACACCACGAAGGCGTCCTCGACCCGGGCGCCGGCGGATCTCAGCGCGTTGATGAAGTTGACCTTGCTGGCCCCGTCGGTGGCCAGGTCCTCGACCAGGAGCACCCGGGCGCCCTCATCGAAGTGGCCCTCGATCTGGGCGTTGCGGCCGAATCCCTTGGGCTCCTTGCGCACATACAGCATGGGCAGGGACAGCGCCTCGGCGATCCAGGCGGCGTACGGGATGCCGGCGGTCTCGCCGCCGGCCACCGCGTCCGTGGTCCCGAGGTCGGTCTCCTGACGCAGGAGGGCGACCGCCTTCTCGATCACGTGCCGGCGCTCGGTGGGATAAGAGATCAGCTTGCGGCAATCGATGTAGACCGGGCTCACCCAGCCCGAGGTGAAGGTGTAAGGGTCTTCGGGGCGGAAGTTCACGGCCTCGATGTCGAGAAGGATTTTCGCCGTTTCCCGGTCGGCGCCGTATATTTCGGAATTCTGCTCGGCCATTGGCATCACGGGTCCCGCGATAGTAGGATCGGCCCCTTGTTTAGAGTCATTCGGCACCCGAGACAATATCCTCGGCCAGGCGGGCGGCGAGCATGAACCGCAAGGAACGACGTCGGCAACGGAAACTGGCGCGGGGGCGCTCCTCGTCGGCCGCCCTTTTCGAAGACGCGGTGAAGGACCTGGAGAAGGACCGCGTCGAGCGGGCCGAGAGCCGCTTCCTCCGCATCCTCGAGGGGAACCCGGAGCACGCCGACGCGCACCATCTCCTCGGCCTGATCGCCTACGGGGCCGGGCGCATCGAGGAAGCCGCCGACCGCATCGTCCGGGCCATCCAGATCGACGACAGCAATCCCGCCTACCACGCCAACTACGGGGCCGTCGCCAACCTGCGCGGCATGCCCGAGGAGGCCGAGGCTTCCAGCCGCTACGCCATAGAGCTGACCCCCGATTATGGCGAGGCCTACAACAACCTGGCCGTCTCCCTGGAGGTGCAGGGACGCTTAGACGAGGCCGCTAGAGCCTGCCGCGAGGCCATCCGCCTGACCCCGGAGAACGCCGACGCCCGGGTCAACATGGGCAACCTGCTGTACCGTCAGGGCGAGACCGGGGCGGCCGTCGAGTCCTACCGGGCGGCCATCGAGCTCGCCCCCGCTCACGCCATGGCCCACGCCAACCTGGGCTCGGCGCTGCGCCAGCGGGGCAAACTGGAAGAGGCCGAGGCCGCCTGCCGCCGGGCCCTGGAAATCAACCCGGCCTACGCGGAAGCCCACAAC
>JADFTO010000049.1 GCA_022560215.1 Pseudomonadota bacterium
ATTCCGCCATGTTGAGCCAACTGCCGTGTTTGGGCGTATAGTGCCACTCGAACCGCTCGGCGATGCGCCATGCTTCGGTGGGCGGGAAAGCCTGATAAAGCGACGCCTTGACATGGGTGTTGAGGTTATCCTGCACGAGGGTGATTTTTTCGGCTTTCAGGAAGTGGGTTTCGGCCAGGTCTTTCAGAACATGCGCGTAATCGATGGCGGTGCGCCGCTCGGTGACTTTGACATGCCGCCAGCCTTCAAGCGGCGCGAACAGCATGAACAGATTGGCCGTGCCGTTGCGCCGGTATTCGTAATCGACGCGCGCCGGCCGGCCTGGCCCCATTGGCAGCGGCACACGCGTTTCGGCCAAAAGCTGCTTGCTGGTTTCGTCGAGACAAACCAACGGGTGGGATGGATCGTGCGGGCGCGTATAGACCGCCAGCACATCCTCCATCGCCGCCACAAAAGCAGCACTGGCCTTGGGCGGTATGACCCACTGCTTTTTCAGATGGGGCTTGAGCGCATTTTTTTTAATGTCCGCCCGACGGTGTTGAAATGAACGGAATCGACGATCTCGAGTTCCACCACCTTTTCCGCCAAAAGCCGTAGCGTCCATCGCTGGCGCCCTCGCGGTGGCTTGGAGCACGCCAGCGCCGTCAGTTGCGCTTGCTTTTCACCGTCGAAAATCGGTTGGATCGGCGGCGTCTTGCGCTGCTTGCGAGTGAGAACGGCGTCAAATCCCTCCTCGGCCAACCGGCGGCGCACCTGATAGACCATGCCGGTATTGGTCTCCAACGCGTCGGCAATCCGCTCATCCGCCCAACCTTCGCCCCTGGGACCCGCATCCGCCTTCAATAAAATCCGTGCCTTCAACAGGGTGCGCGCCGCCGCCTTGCCCTTGTTGATCAGGTTCTTAAGATGGTCCCGTTCTTCCGCCGTCAGATCGACAACATATCGCTTCCTTGACATCATCGCCTCCGTCCTTGAAAATATCCCAAGACGGAGTGAATCATCAAAACCTTACGATTTGGTTGATACAGGCCACTAGCGGCCGCCCTGGCCCTTTTCAATCGATGCCGGCCAGCATGGGTTCTGGTCCTCGATCTCCTGGATGTTATCGATTCCCTGCTTCATGTCGGACATGATGAATTCGGCCCGGCGTACAGGCCCGCCCGATCCCTTTTTCGGGAACAGCCGTTCCCAGGCCTTCAACTTGACGCTGAGCGCGCAAAGGACGCCCCCGATGGTGGTGTGATAGCTCCGGATCATGGTTTCCACCTTGCGGAAGCGCTCGGCGGTGAGGTCCTTCCACATGTCCCTGGTGTTCAGATCGAAGCTCTCGAAGCGTCCTTTGATGCCGGCCATGCGCCCGTTGATGGTGGACCGCATCTTGGTGCAGGTCTCCATCAGGTGTCGGTCGCCCTTGAGCTGGAAGTTGGACTGGATATCGTCCACCGAGCGCAGGAAATCGTCGACGGTGGGTCTCATGTCGTCCAGGCATTGGCGGTAGTAGGCCAGGGACAGGAAGATGTCGGCGTAGTCCTCCAGGAACGTGGGCACCTGCTCCAGCCCGATCTCCAGCTTGTCCGCCATGATCTTGAGTTTCTCGCGGGCCTTTTCCACGTCCGGGTTCTTGAACAGGGCGACCACGTCCCGGAACTCCCGGAGGGTCCTGTCCTCGTCGCCGTAGATCTGCACGATCAGGGGATTGGTGAACTCCTTCATGTAGCCGGTGAGCTCCTGGTTCTTGCTCTCCGAAAGCCTGAGGTCTTCGTGGTTCTCGATCTCGATGCCGTGGGCGCGAAGGAGGATGCGGAGGCTGTAGACGTCGTAGCTGTTGAGCCCCCCCAGCTTGTCGAGAACGACCATGTCGGGGTGGGTGCGGTTCCATCCGAACTCCATGCCCACCGCGTTTATGTCCAGTTGCCCGCTGCCCGTCTTTTCCCCCCTGAAGAATTCGACGACGCTCTCCAGCCTGGCGTTCTTGATCAGGCGCGCCCGTCTCAGCGACGGCGTCTGGAAGGGGATGATCGACAGCGGCAGGATGTGAAGGGCATCCCTGTCGAAATCATCAATCAGGCGTTCTTGCGCCATGGCTCATCTTAATGGGGGCGCGGGGACGGAGGCCGCCCCCCCCCCGGCGGCCCGACTGAAAAGCATAGCACGAAGCCCGGGTCCCGTGTGATAGCGGATTCCCTTTCGGCAAAAGGGCCGTTTAATATCAAGCGTCGATAACATTGAAGGTTGGCATGAGTCCCGGCTAAAACAGGGCCATGCCCCGCTACAAGCTCACCATCGAGTACGACGGCAGCGGCTTCGTCGGCTGGCAGCGCCAGGACAACGGCGTCTCCGTGCAGCAGGCGCTGGAGGAAGCCATTGCCGGATTCTGCGGCGAGACCGTGACCGCTTATGCCGCCGGGCGGACGGATTCCGGCGTCCATGCGCTGGGCCAGGTGGTCCATATCGACCTCGATGGCGACCCCGGGCCCGATACCGTCCGCGACGCGCTTAATTTCCATCTCAAGCCGGCCCCCGTGGCCGTGCTCGCGGCCGAGGCGGCGGACGGGGACTTCCACGCCCGCACCAGCGCCACCGAACGGGTCTACCTCTACCGCATCGCCAACCGCCGGGCGCCGCTGGCGGTGGACCGGGACAGGGCCTGGTGGGTGCCCACGCCCCTGGACCCGGACGCCATGGCGGATGCGGCGCGGACATTGCTTGGCCGGCATGACTTCACGACCTTCCGGGCCGCCGGCTGCCAGGCCGCTTCCCCGGTCAAGACCCTGAAGGCGCTGGACGTGGCGGGCGACGGGGACGAGATCCGCGTCACCGCCCGGGCCCGGTCCTTCCTCTACCGCCAGGTGCGCAACATGGTGGGCACCCTGCGGCTGGTGGGCGAGGGCAAGTGGACGCCCGGCGACATGGCCGCCGCGCTTGCCGCCCGCGACCGTTCGGCGGGCGGCCCCACGGCGCCCGCCCATGGCCTCTATCTTTTGGAAGTGGTGTATTAAAGCAAATCCCGAGCGGATCGATCCGATCCGCGACGACGTATTTGCGAAAAAACAACAAGATAGAGATTTTTCCACTTACGTGGAAAATGCTCCCCGCCCCGCCCCCTCACAGCATGCCGTCGGCGACCGAGGTGATGAAGATGCTTAATCCTAAGTCCAGGGCCACGATCCCGGCGGCGGCCGCGGCGGACACCTCCAGCGCCGTCTTGGTGATGAACCAGGTGTAGCCCAGGATCAGGAGCAGCGCCAGCATCCCCAGCCCGTTGGCCGCGTTCACCGTGAGCACGCCCGTCATCCCCATCATGGGGATGGGCAGGTAGAGGGCGTTCTGCAGCACCGCCGCCCAGTTGTAGGCGACGATGAAGCCGATGAGGCGTTTCTCCCGGCCGAGCATCCGGACCACCGTCAACATGGCCACGGGGAAGGCCAGCCAGGCGATGACGTAGACGATGGCCTCGATGGCGGCGTATCTGAGCGGGCTTGCCGTCACCATCCCGTCCGCGTAGCGCAGCGCCAGAAGCAGGGCGAAGAACGGGGCCACGAAGGCGGCGGCGTAGAAGGAGCGCCAGAACCCTTCCAGGCTGGCGTCGAAATAGGCCATGCCGCCGGCGTCCAGGCGGGCCAGCCTGTAGGCGCCGTAAAGGGAGTAGGCCGCTTCCCTGGCGCTCAGCATCGACCGGCGCCGCCGAAAAAGGCGTCGAGCACCGCCCGGTAGATGTCGGTGAGCGCGTGGATGTCGGCGATGGCCACGTTCTCGTCCACCTTGTGGGCGGTCTCCCCGGTCATGCCGAATTCGGCCACCGGGCAATGGTCCTTGATGAAGCGGGCGTCGGACGTGCCCCCGGTCGTGGTCAGCGCCGGCGTCCGCCCGGTGATGCGTTCCACCGCCTCCACCACGATGGCGCTTAGGCGGCCTGGCGGCGACAGGAAGGCGTCGCCCGTGCTTTCGCAGGCCAGCTCGAAGTCCCCTCCGGCTGCGGCGAATCGCTCCCGGAGCAGCTTCTCCAGGCTGCCGGCCGTGTGGCTGTCGTTGTAGCGGATGTTGAAGGCGGCCTCGGCCCGGGCCGGGATGATGTTGGTGACCTGGTTGCCCACGTCCACCGAGGTGATGGTCGCGGTGGAGGGCTGGAAGTGCTCGGTGCCCGAATCGAGCGGGGTGTCATGGATGGCGGACAGCATCCCCATCAGGTGGGGGATGGGGTTGTCGGCGAGCTCCGGATAGGCGGAATGGCCCTGGACGCCCTTAACGATCAGGCGGCCGGTGAGGCTGCCGCGGCGGCCGATCTTGACCATCTCCCCCAGGGTTTCGGGGTTGGTGGGCTCCCCCACCAGGCAGGCGTCGATGGCCTCGCCCCGCTCCGCCAGCCAGGGCAGGACCTTGACGGTGCCGTTGACGGACGGGCCCTCCTCGTCGCCGGTGATCAGCAGGCTGATGGAGCCGCCGAAGCCGTCCCCGTTGTCGGCCAGGAACCGGCCCGCCGCCGCGACGAAGCAGGCGATGGCGCATTTCATGTCGACGGTCCCCCGGCCGTGGAGCCTGTCGCCCACCACCTCGGCGGCGAAGGGGTCGTGGGTCCATGCCCCTTCGTCGCCGGGCGGGACCACGTCGGTGTGGCCGGCGAAACAGAAATTGGGGGCGTTGCCGCCGATGCGGGCGTAAAGGTTGTCCACCTCAGGCCCGCCGCCTTCGCCAAAGGCCACCCGCCGGCAGTCGAAGCCGAGCTCCCTCAGGGGCTCTTCCAGCTGGCCCAGGGCGCCCGCGTCCACGGGCGTGACGCTGGGACAGCGGATCAGGGCCCGGCTCAACTCGAGGGGGTCGACGGGGGCGGTCAATCTCTTAACAGGTCGTTGATGGAGGTCTTGGAGCGGGTCTTGGCGTCCGCCCGCTTGACGATGACGGCGCAGTAGAGCCCGGGCCCGGGGGCGCCGTCGGCGAGCGGCTTGCCCGGCAGCGTGCCCGGCACCACCACCGAATAGGCCGGCACCCGGCCGTAGTGGATTTCGCCGCTGGCGCGGTCGACGATCTTGGTCGAGGCGCCGATATAAACCCCCATGGAGAGCACCGCGCCCCGCTCGACGATGACCCCTTCGGCGACCTCGGAGCGGGCGCCGATGAAGCAGTTGTCCTCGACGATCACCGGCTCGGCCTGAAGGGGCTCCAGCACGCCGCCGATGCCGACGCCGCCGGAGATGTGGCAGTCCTTGCCGATCTGCGCGCAACTGCCGATGGTGGCCCAGGTGTCCACCATGGTGCCGCTGTCCACGTAGGCCCCGAGGTTCACGAAACAGGGCATCAGGACCACCCCCGGGGCGATGTAGGCCGAGTGCCGCACCACGCAGTCGGGGACGGCGCGGAACCCCGCCTGGCGGAATCGGCTGTCGTCCCAGCCCATGAACTTGGACGGCAGCTTGTCGAACCACGAGCTGCCGCCCGGCCCGCCTGCAATGGGGGCCGAGTCGTTGAGCCGGAATGACAACAGCACCGCCTTCTTGAGCCATTGATTGACCCGCCATTTACCCGCTTTTTTTTCGGCCACCCGGGCCTGGCCGGTGTCCATGAGGTCCAGGGCCTCTTCCACGGCGTCCCTGACGCGGCCCTTGGTCTTGGGCCCGATGTCGCCGCGCTTTTCCCAGGCGGCGTCGATGGTTTCCTGCAAAGGGTTCATGGTTCCGGCGCTCGCTCCCATCCGGGGGTGGTGAGAACATGGGCGACGGACAAGGGCCTGTCAATATTACCCGGATCAGGCGCCATTACCCGGATCAGGCGCCGCCGACGGCATCGAGCCAGGACGCCAGGTCGTCGATGGCGACGTGCACCTGGTCCCGATCCGCCCCGTCGTTGCCCCAGGGGCTGTCGGAGCGCAGCCACACCGTGGTCATGCCGAGGGCCGCGGCCGGAACCAGGTTGCGCGCGATGTCCTCGACCATCACGGTTCTGCCTGGGTCGAGCCGGTGGCGGGCCACCAGCCTGTCGTAGATCGCGGGGTCGGGCTTGGGCACGAAGTCCGCGTCCACGATGTCGAAGACGGCGTCGAAATGATGGCCGACGCCGATGCGCTCCAGGACGCGCCGGGCGTGTCCGGAATCGGCGTTGGTGAAGACGATCTTGCGGCCAGGCAGTCGCGCCAGGGCCGCCTCCAGGCGGGGGGCGGGGACCACGGGGCCTAAGTCGATGGCGTGAACGTGGTCGAGAAAAGCATGGGGATCCACGCCGTGATGGGTCATCAGGCCGCGCAGGGTGGTGCCGTATTCGCGGAAATAACGCTTCTGCACGGCGAAGGCCTGGTCGGGGTCGAGGCCGAGGATTTCGGCCACGAAGTCGCGGATTCGCGCCTCGACCTCGACGAACAGGTTGCACGACTTGGGGTAAAGTGTGTTGTCCAGGTCGAACACCCAGGCTTCCATGTCCCGGAAGGCCCCGGGACCCGGGGAAGGGGACGATTCGCGGGTCTGATCCATGTCCCCATTAGTGGGTCACGGGGCGCCCCAAGGCAAGGGTTGAAAACATCAGCTTGGGTCTCATGGACGACGGAGTCATTATATCAACATATCCACTCGGGAGCGGAACCGAGGAAGGGGCATCGAGATGGGTGAAAGCTCGGCGCCGGCGGCAGGCAAGTCCATGCGTTCCGAGAGGGACCGGTTCGTCGCCCTCGCCTTTTCGTGGGCGGACATGCTGGTCGAGCTCGACGGGGACGGCAAGGTAGTGTTCTCCGCCGGACCCACGGCGCTGCTGCTCGGGCGGACGCCGGAAGACCTGCTCGGCATGGCCGCGGGCGAGCTCGCCGCCGAGGTGGACCGTCCCCTCATGGCGAGGCTGCTCAGGATCGCCGCCAAGAAGGAGAGGTTCGATCCCGTTACCATCCGCATGCGGGCCGCCGCTGGCGATCCCGTCCCCCTGACGGTCGCCGGGCACCGCCTGGAGGACCTGGACGGGCATTATTTCCTCGCCTTCCGCATGGGGGCTCCAGAGCCCAAGGTCGAAGCGCCCCGCACGGGGGCCGGCGGCCTCTACGACGCACGGTCTTTTTCCGAGGTCGCCGCCCGGGCGCTGGAGGGGGAGAAGGAAAACCGCCTCTCCCTGGTCGCCTTGCCCGACTACGAGTCCTTGAGCCGGCGCCTGGATGAAGACGCGGAGGAGGAACTCAAGGACGCCATCGGCGCCTGCCTCAAGGCCGGCTCGGTGGACGGGGGGTCGGCCGCGTTCCTGTCCGAAGGCCGCTACGGCCTGATCCACGACGCCGATTTCGACCTGGATGACCTGGGAATTCAGATCGCCGAGATCACCAGCAAGGCCGATCCCGCCGGCAAGGGGGTGGCAGTGGAATCCGCCACCGTGGAGGGCGGCGGGGTCTCGGCGAGCGGGGAGGAACTGGCCAACGGCCTGGTCTACGTCATCAACCGGTTCCGCACCGCCAAGGGCAGCGACTTCACCATCAGCAGCTTTTCCACCGATATTTCCTCCCTGGTGTCCGAGGCCTCCGAAGCCGTCAACGAATTCAAGCGGGCCGTCGCCGCCACCGATTTCGACGTCCACTTCCAGCCGATCATCGAGGTCGCCGGCGGCGGCATCCACCATTACGAGGCCCTTTGCCGTTTCCGCGCGGGGGCGAAGGGACGGACCACCTTCGAGTACATGAGCTTCGCCGAGGAAACGGGACTGATCGCGGAATTCGACCTGGCCATGGCCAAGAAGGCCGTGAACCTGCTGGCCAACCTTCCCCGCGGCGTGCGCATCGCCATCAATGTTTCCGGACATTCCGTCGAGGACCTGGACTATGTCTCCGGCCTCCACGCCCTGTTGCGCGCCAACGCCTGGGCGCGCGGGCGTATCTTGTTCGAGATCACGGAATCGGCGCGCATGGGCGACCTCACCGCCGCTAACCGGTTCATCCAGGGACTGCGCGGCCAGGGGTGCGAAGTCTGTCTCGACGATTTCGGAGCGGGCGCCGCCAACTTCCAGTACCTGAGCGCCCTGGAGGTGGACGTGGTCAAGCTGGACGGCGCCGCCATCCGGCACGCGCAAAAGGCGCGCAAGGGGACGGCCTTCCTGAAGGCGCTGGTGGGACTGTGCCGGGATCTCCAGGTCGAAACCATCGCCGAGATGATCGAAGACGAAAAGGGTTTCGAGTTCGTGAAGAAATGCAGGGTCCAGTACGTCCAGGGCTATCTCTTCGGCAAGCCGTCCCCGGACATCACCTCCTTCTCGAGCGCCAGGACGAAGCGCCTGGTCCAGGCAATGGAGGGGCGGCGGTGACGATTCCAGGGGTAGCGGAACGGGGCGAATTACGGTTAAATAACCCGCCTAGGAGTACGATGCCGGGGGCAGGAATTCGGCCTGGATGCCATGACCAAGAATCGTGACGCTAGGGGGTCCGCGGCGGAAGCCACCCCCGGGCCGGAGGGTTCCCTGTTGGCCGATTATCCAGGCGCGGCCATTCTACTCTCCGCCGGCGGCTCGGTGATCCAGGCCAACGCCAAGGGCGCCAGCCTCGAGGTCCTGTTGGACCGGGGCGCGGCGCCCGAGGTTTCGGACCTGATCCGGAAGGCGGCGGGCTCCGGCAACCTCGCCGTCGGAACGGTGGTCCTGCCCGGTTCCAAGGGGGAGATCATCCAGGAGGTGACGGTGGTGCCCGGGGCCGCCGGCGGCGATCTCCTGGTCCTCGCCCGCGACCTGACCATGGAACGCAACCTGCGTTCGGCCCTGGTGGAATCCCGGCAGCGTTACAAGGACCTGGTGGAGGTATCCAGCGACTTCGCGTGGGAGGTCGGTTCCGACCGGATGTTCACGTTCGTCTCGCCGGGGGGGGCGCTGGGCTACGGGGCCGACGAGCTGGTCGGCAGCCGGCCCGGGGACTTCGTCCTCGACGCGGATGACTATTCGCCCCTTCCCTTCGTCAGCGACAGGGCGCTGGACAACATCGAGCTGTGGATGCGCCGCAAGGACGGCTCGACCGCCTGCATGATCTTCTCCTGCGTGCCGCTTATCGCCGAGGACGGGGAATGGCGGGGAGCCAGGGGCGTCGCCCGGGACGTGACCCGGGACCGCGAGAGGGAGGCGGCGTTGACCCGCGCCCGCAACCGCGAACAGCTCCTCAACTACATCGTCGGCACCATCCGCGACGAACTGGAACCCCACAACATGCTGGAGGCCGCCGCCGCCGCCACCGCCCGCGCCCTGGTCGCCGCCGGATGCCGCATCTACCGCCGCACCGAGGAAGCCGCCTTCGTGAAGGCGGCTGAATTCGGCAACATCGAAGGTCTCGATAAGCTGGACGGCCTGCTTTCCGGCCTCGAGGAAGACGCCCTGGAGATCCAGGTGGGCACGTGGCAGATCCTGGCGACGGCCACCCACTACCGTCAGTCCGTCAACGGGGCCATCGCCATCTGGCGCCTTCGGGATCAGGGGCCCTGGGGGAACGAGAATCAATTGCTCATCGGAGACGTGGCCAACCAGCTGGGCATCGCCAACGAACAGATCATCAATCACGAGCGGATTCTCAAGCTGTCGCGCACCGACGCCATGACGGGGCTTCTCAACCGGCGCGCCTTCTTCGAGGTGGAGCTGCCGAGAAGGGTGGCACGGCTGAAATGGACCGGCCAGAAGGCGGCCCTGTTCTACCTGGACATGGACAACTTCAAGATGGTCAACGACGTTCACGGCCATCAGCGGGGCGACGACGCCATACTGTTCCTGCGCGACATGATGATGGAACACTCGCGTCCCGGCGACGCCATCGTGCGGCTGGGCGGCGATGAATTCGCCATGTGGCTGGACGGCATGGAGGAGGATGTGACCATAAGGCGGGCCGAGACCCTGATCGAGGCCTCCAAGGCGCTGCTCGAGTTTTCCGGCGACGCGGACCATCCCCTGGGCCTCTCCATCGGTGTCGCGCTTTACGACCCAGATCTCGACGAGGACCTGAACGGGCTCATGGCCCGCGCCGACGAGGCCATGTACGCGATGAAAAAAGCCGGCAAGGGCGGCTACAGGATGGCGCCGCCGCCCGGCGCCTCGAGGCCTGAGGAGAAAGGCCCTTGAGCGGACCCGGGGACGCCCTTTCCTACGAGGAGGCCAAGAAGCTCGCCCGCCACGGGGATGCCGAGGCGCGGAATGTCTTGGCCGCGCGCAAGGACATCGAGCCCGAAATCCTTGTCTTCCTGGCCGGGGACACCACGCCGGAAGTGCGCCGGACCATCGCCGCCAACCAGGCCACGCCCCGGCAGGCCGACCTGATCCTGGCCAAGGATTCAGACGAGGCGGTGCGCACCGGCCTGGCCGAGAAGATCGCCAAGGTGGCGCCGGGACTGAGCGCCAGCGAGAAGGACCAGGTGCGCAAGGCGGCCCATGAGACGCTGGAGGTCCTGGCCCGCGACCAGCTCACGCGGGTGCGCCAGATCCTGGCCGAGGCCCTGAAGGACGTGGCCGACGCGCCGCCCGAGATCATCAAGGGGCTGGCCCTGGACGAGGAACTCGTGGTCTCCGGTCCGGTGCTGGAATTCTCGCCGGTGCTCACCGACGACGACCTTCTGGAGATCATAGAAAAGGGTCCGGCGAAGGGGGGATTGGGGACCATTGCCCGGCGCTCCCGGGTCAACGAGAGCGTGGCGGACGCCCTCGCCGACAGCGACGACGACGAGGCCATCGCCGATCTGTTGTCAAACCCCAGCGCCCAGCTGCGCGAGGAAACCCTGGACGTCCTGATCGAACGCGCGCAAAGCGTGGAGCTTTGGCACGCGCCCCTGGCGGGGCGTCCCCACCTGCCGGGAGGGGCGGCCGTGCGCCTCGCCACTTTCCTCGCCGACAACCTTCTCGACATCCTCGAGCGGCGCCAGGACCTGGACGCCGAAACCATCGAGGCCGTGAAGTCGGTGGTCCACCGCCGCATCGGCGGCGATGCCCCGGAAGGGAAGGGCGGCGAGCTGGACTTTTTGTTGTCCGAGGCGCCCATCGGAGTGGCTGAGCGCCTCTTCAAGGCCGGCAGGCTGGACCTGAAAGTCATCGAAAGGGCCCTGAACGCGAACGATTTCGGCTTCGTCCTGGCGGCCCTCGTGGTGCGCTCGGGCCAGCCCGAGGCGGTGGTGAAGGAGATATTCTCCACCCACCACGTCAAGGGCATCGTCGCCCTGGCATGGAAAGCGAAACTGTCCATGAAACTGGCCGTCCTCATGCAGCAGAGAATGGCCCGCACCGCGCCGACCGAGATTCTCAAGGCGGCGGAAGGAAACGAATTCCCCCTCGGCGATGACGAGATGAACTGGCAACTCGAGTTCTTCAGTAGCCGTTCGGGGAATAAGAAGGGATAAGACGCGGCTCCGGCGCTGGGCGCGAAACCCGGGCGCATCGGGAGCCGGGGACGCCCGGGACAAGGAACAGGGCCGGCAAAAGACATGGCCAAGCGGAAACCCATAACCTACGAGGAATCGAAGGGACTGGCCCGTCGCGGGGACGCCGCCGAACGCAAGAGCCTGGCGGCGCGGACCGACGTGAAGCCGGAGATACTCTATTACCTGGCCGATGATCCCGAGCCCGAGGTGCGCCGGCAGATCGCCGTCAACGACGCCGTCCCCCGGCGGGTGGACCTCAAGCTCGCCCGCGACGCCGACGAGGACGTGCGCTCCGGGCTGGCCGGCAAGATCGCCAGGCTGGCCCCCGGCCTCACCGCCGACGAACAGGACACTATCCGCCGCATGACTCACGAGGCCCTCGTCATCCTGGCCCGGGACGAGGCCCCCCGGGTGCGCCGGATTCTGTCCGAGGCCCTGAAGGACGTGGCCGACGCGCCGCCCGAGGTCATCGGCCGCCTGGCCCGGGACGTGGAGCTGGTGGTGGCCGGGCCGGTGCTCGAGTTCTCGCCGGTGCTCACCGACGAGGACCTGCTGGAAATCATCGCCGGCGATCCGGTCCACGGGTCGCTCGCCGCCATCTCGCGGCGCCCGGGCGTCGCCGGGCCCGTGGCCGACGCCATATCGGACACGGGCGACGCGGAAGCCATCGCCGCCCTGCTCGCCAATCCCAGCACCCAGATCAGGGAGGAAACCCTGGACAGCATCATCGAGCGGGCGGTGGACGTGGAATCCTGGCACTTGCCCCTGGTCAAGCGCCCCAAGCTGCCGGCGCGGGCGGCCCTGCGCCTGGCCCGGTTCGTGGCGCGGAGCCTCCTGGAGACCCTGACCGAAAGGAAGGACCTGGATCCCGATACGGCGCTGGCGGTGGCGGCAGAGGTGCGCAAGCGCCTCGACGAAGAGCACGCCGCCGAACCCGCGGCCGATGCCGTGGCCAAGCTCGAGGGCGAATCCCCCCTGGACGCGGCCCGCCGGCTGCTGGACGAGGGCAAGCTGGACCAGGCGGCCGTCGCCCAGACCCTGGAAACGGGAGACGGGGATTTCGTGATGGCGGCCCTGGCGGTGCTCGCCGGCCTGCCCTTGAAGGTGATCGAAAAGACGGTGCAGACCAAGAGCGTCAAGGGGCTGGTGGCCGTGGCCTGGAAGGCCGGCCTGCCCATGCGGCTGGCCGAGCGGCTGCAGGGCAAGCTGGCCAAGATCCCGCCCCGGAACGTGATGCTGGCCCGCGGCGGCACCGACTACCCCTTGAGCGACGAGGAATTGGAATGGCAGCTGGATTTCATTAAGGACCTGGGCTAGGGGTCTGAATCACTCAAATCACAGGGTATAGGGATTTCAGTTTGATCCGAGCGTTTTCGGCTGTGAATCGCCAGTCGGCTTTGGTGTTGTTTTTGTTCCGGTCGGATTGCCATGCGTTGATTTCAGCGGCGAGTGTCTGCATGTCCGGGATGCGGCGGCCGAGGCACTGGCTGGCGAGGATGGCCAGTTCGGATTCCGCCATGTTGAGCCAACTGCCGTGTTTGGGCGTATAGCGCCACTCGAACCGCCCGGCGATACGCCGCGCTTCGGCGGGCGCGAATGCCTGATAAAGCGACGCCTTGACATGGGTGTTGAGGTTGTCCTGCACGAGGGTGATTTTTTCGGCTTTCGGGAAGTGGGTGTCGGCCAGGTCTTTCAGAACATGCGCGTAATCGATGGCGGTGCGCCGCTCGGTGACCTTGACATGCCGCCAGCCTTCAAGCGGCGCGAACAGCATGAACAGATTGGCGGTGCCGTTGCGCCGGTATTCGTAATCGACGCGCGCCGGGCGCCCCGGCCCCATTGGCAGGGCCATGCGCGTTTCGGCCAAAAGCTGTTTGCTG
>JADFTO010000244.1 GCA_022560215.1 Pseudomonadota bacterium
CAGACGCGGCAGGCTCATCAGGGGCGCGTGGCAGTCGTGGCCGGGGATGTCCTCGCCCGTCACCACCCGGTCCACCCCTTCCAGGGTTTCCAGAAGGCGGGCCAGTTCGGGCTGGCATTGGACGACGACCCTGCCGCCGAGAGCGGCCACCAGGGGCGCGTAACGGACGAATTGCAGGGTGTCGCCGAAGCCCTGCTCGGCGGTGAGCAGGATGGTGCGCCCATCCAGGGCCGAGCCGTCCCAGAGGGGGCCGGGAAGGGTGGGCAGGACTCCGGTCCTCAAGCGCCACTGGTAGTCCTCCCAGCCGTTTTCGAAATCGCCCTTGAGCAGGCGGACCATGCCCCGGTGGCTGCGGGCGAAGGCGAAGTCGGGGTCCAGCTTCAAGGCCTTGTCGAAGGTCTCCAGGGCGTCGTCCACCCGTCCCTCCGCCAGGCGTATGTCGCCGAGGACATCGAGGGTCGCGGGCTCGTTGGGATTGATTTCCATGGCTTTCAGGCAGGAAGACAGCGCCTCGCCCATGTGCCCTAAGTTCTTGAGGGCGGCGGCGAGATTGCGCCAACCGTCCGCGCCGCCGGGAGCCAGTCCGGTGATCCGGCGGTAGATTTCGGCGGATTCCTCGAAATACCCCCGCACCTTGGCCAGCGCCGCCAGGTTGTTGAGGAGGCCCACGTCGTGGGGGTGGGATTTCACGCCCTGCCTGTAGGCTTTTTCCGCCTCGTCCAACCTGCCCAGCTCCATCAACTGGCTGCCCAGGTTGTTGTGGGCATCGGCGAACCCGGGCGCGGCCTCCACGGCGCGGCGGAACTTCTCGGCCGCCTCCTCCTTGTTCCCCCTCAGACGCTCCATGTTGGCGAAGTTGTACCAGGCCTCGGCGTAATCGGGATTGATGCCGACGGCCATGGCGTAATGCTCGGCCGCTTCGTCGAATTCGCCTAAGGAGCCGAGAGCCCCGGCCAGGCTGTTGTGGTAGATGAAATTACCGCCCTCGGCGCCGATCGCCCGGCGCATGAGGTCCACGCCCGAGATCATGGCACCGCGCTGTATGTCCACGATGCCGAGCATGTGCAGGGCGTCCGCGTTGTCGGGATCGAGATCGAGGATCCGGCGGCAGGTCTTTCGCGCCAGGTCGGGCCGCCCTTCCTTGAACCGGCCCTGGGCTTCGGCGATGAGTTCGGCAAGGGAGTCGCGGCCGCCGTCTTGGTTCATGGGATAATCTCTCGCGCCTGGGGGGCGCATTATCTCAGGTCCGGCCGGCGATCCGCAAGGAGCCGGCGGGCGGTTCGGGCCGTGGTTCGGGAACTCGGGCGCTGAATCAGGGGGCCCGCTCCCGGGCCAGGGCCTCCAACTCTCCGGCCATGCGCGCCACCACGCCGTCCCAATCGCCTGGCTTATCCTGCCGGAACAGGCGCGCCGTCGGGTACCAGGGGCTGTCGTCCCGGTCCAGGAACCAGCGCCAGTCGGGCAGGTGCGACAGCATAACCCAAAGCGGCCGCCCCATGGTGCCGGCGAGATGGGCGCTCGAGGTGCAGACGCTGATCACCAGGTCCAGGTTGGCGATCACCGCCGCGGTATCGGCGTAGTCCTCCAGCTCCGGGCCCAGATCCAGCAGGCATTCGGGGTACGGCAGGTCCTCGGGCGTGGGGTTTTTCTGGAGGCTGAAAAAGCTCACCCCGGGCACCTCCAGCAGGGGGCCGAGGGTGGGCAGGGCCAGGGAGCGGTAGCGATCCCTTTCCTGGGCCGGGTTGCCCCGCCACACCAGCCCCACCTTGAACTCCGGGCCCTGGCCGATGCGCGCCGCCCATTGGCGGACCAGCGCCGGGTCGGCCTCCAGGTAGGGAATGGCGGCCGGAATGGTGTCCGCCGTGACGCCGAACAGGCCGGGCAGGCTCATCAGGGAGCGATGACAGGTGAACGGGGGAATGGCCGTTCTCGGGGTGACGATATCGACGACGCCGTAGAGGTTCTCGAAAAGGCGTTTCAGGGACTCGTTGCAGCCCAGCACGATGCGGGCCGACCGTGCCGCGGCGTTCATGACGAAGCGGACGAACTGGATGGCGTCTCCATGCCCCTGCTCGGCATATAAGAAGACGACCTTGCCTTCCAGGTTTGCGCCGTCCCACAGGGGTTGGGGAAAGTCGACGTCCGGGGTCGGCAGGTTCGGGTTTTTCCAGCGCCATTCGTATTCCTTCCACCCCTTTTCGTAATCGCCCTTGAGCAGCAGGAGCAGGGCGCTGTTCCAGTGCGCCTGCGCGTGGCCGGGGTTGAGTTCCAGGGTCCGCCCGTAGCAGCTGAGCGCGTCATCGATACGGCCCTGTTCGCGGCGGATGTTTCCCAGGTTGTACCAGCCCTCGGTCAGGGCCGGGTTGATGCGGACCGCTTGTTCGCATTGACGGGCCGCTTCATCCATAAGGTCCCCGTCGAACAGAATGCCGGCCAGGTTGGCCCGCGCCACGGCGTTGTCCGGGTCGATGGCGAGCGCCTCGCGGATCAGCCCGATGGCGTCGTCCGCATGCCCTTTCTTGGAGACGAGAGCGCCCAGCAGGTGGAGGGCGCCGGCGTTGCCGGGTTCCGCGTCCAGAATCTTCCTGTACAGGGACTCGGCTTCGTCCAGGTGTCCGGACCGGTGCCGTTCGAGGGCCGTCCGCAGGAATTCAGCGGTGTTCATTTGCCAGGAATTTCTCTAGCTCGCCGCACACCCTGGCCACCACCCCTTCCCAGTCGCCCCAGCCTGTCTGCCGGAACAGCCGCGCGGTGGGATACCAGGGACTGTCGTCCCGGTCCAACATCCACCGCCATTCGGGTGACGACGACAGGAGCGCCCACACGGGCCGTCCCAAGGCGCCCGCCAGGTGGACGATGGCGGTATCCACGGCGATGACCAGGTCCAGGTTGGCGACGCAGGCCGCGGTATCGGCGAAATCGTTCAGCTCGGGCCCCAGATCGGTGAGGGAGGCGGGCAGGGGCTTTTCATCCTCCGGGAATTCCTTCTGCAGGCTGAAGAAGCGGGCGCCGTCGGTCTCGAGAATGGGTGAGAAGCGCTCGAGCGGGCAGGATCGCACGTTGTCGCGCTTGTTTTCGGGGTTTCCCCTCCACACCAGGCCGACGTTCGGTCCATCGCCCAGGCGCTCGGCCCAGCTCCGCCTCAGGCCGTCGTCGGGACGCAGGTAGGGGACCTCGGCCGGGATGGTTTCCGGCGTGGTCCCGAAAAGGTGGGCCAGGCTCATCAAGGGGACGTGACAGTCGTAGGCGTCCGGGGGCGGGATGGACGTGGTCACGTCGTCGACCCCGGGGGCGCCTTGGAACAGGCGCTTCATGGTTTGGTGGCATTTGAGGATGATCCGGCCGCCCAACCGGGCGACCTTCGGCGCATATCGGATGAACTGCAAGGCGTCGCCCATTCCCTGTTCGGCGTGGACGAGGATGGTCCGCCCGTCCAGGAATGATCCGTCCCAACGGGGGCCGGTGACGTCCCTTTCGCGGAGCGCCGGGGACCCGAGACGCCATTCGTATTCGGCGAAGCCCCGGCCGAAGTCGCCCATCAGCAGCCTGGCGAAGCCCAGGTGAACGTGGGCATCGTAATCGTCGGGATCGAGGGTTGTCGCCTTGGCAAAGGCTTCGTCCGCCAGGTCCGGCCGGTTTTGATTAAGCATGACGTTGCCGTACTGGAACCAGGTCTTGGCGTGCCCGGGGGCCAGGGTGAGGGCTTTTTC
>JADFTO010000050.1 GCA_022560215.1 Pseudomonadota bacterium
AGGCGCGGCGCGCCGCGCGATGCGGTGCATCGGGCAAGCGCCGCAACGCACCCGGGGGGCCGATTTGCCCCACCGGAGGCCGGGTGCTTTTGCGTCGTGGACGTCGTTGCCCGCCCCTTGTGATGGTCCACCATCACGGCGGACCGGGCGCCTAGCCACGACGCAAAATCATCCCGGTCAAATGGTCCCTACTAGCCCGATAGCGCTCTAGGGCCGGCACCTCATGGACATAGCCGGCGAACTCAGGAAGGGTCTCGGGCTCCATCGGGACGGCCGGCTGGCCGAGGCCGGCGACATCTACGCCAGGGTCCTCGAAGCCGAGCCCGACAACGCGGACGCGCTCAACCTGATGGGGGTTGTCCTGCAGGCGGCCGGAGACTGCGTGGGCGCCATCGGGCTGCTCCGGCGGGCCACGGAACTGGCGCCCGAGTACTTCGCCGCCCACGTCAACCTGGGCAACGCCCAGCAGGGAGCGGGCCGGCTCGAAGACGCCGTCTGTGCCCTGCAAACGGCGATCCGCCTGAACCCCGACGCGCCCGAGGCCCTGAACAACCTGGCCAGCGTCCTCAACGGCCTCGGCCGCCACCAGGAGGCCGAGGACGCCTGCGCCCGCGCCCTGGCGCTGGCGCCCCGCTTCGCCGAGGCCCTGAACAACCTGGGCAACGCCCTCATCGGCCTCGGCCGCGCCGAAGAGGCGGCGCAGAACTTTCAGGCTTCCCTGGCCATCGACGCGAACTCGGCGGAGGCCCATTTCAACCTGGGCAACGCGCTCATGGATTTAGGCGCGACCCGGGAAGCGGCGGCCAGCTACGGCCGCGCCGTGGACCTGGACGGGGACGACACGCACAAGCTCTACAACCTGGGCAACGCGCTTCGGGCCCTGGACCGCGCCGAAGATGCCGTGGACTGCTACCGGCGCGCCCTGGAGGCGGACCCGGACAACACCGACGCCCTCAACAACCTGGCGGCGGCATGCAAGGACCTGGGCAAACTGGACGAGGCGCGGGAATGCTACCGCCGGGCGCTCTCCTTCGAGCCCGACAGCGCCGACCTCCATTGGAACCATTCCCTGGTCCTGCTGCAAAGCGGGGAATTCGCCGAGGGCTGGCGGGAATACGAATGGCGCTGGCGGACGCCGAGCTTCGCCCACATCCTGAGGGACTTCGAGCCCCCCCGGTGGGAAGGCGGGGACTTGAGCGGCAAAACCATCCTCGTCCACGCCGAGCAGGGCTTCGGGGACGCCATCCAGTTCGTCCGCTACGCGCCCATGGTGGCGGCCAGGGGAGGCCGGGTGGTGCTGGAATGCCGGCCCGGGCTGGAGCGCCTGTTCGCCGGCGTCGAAGGCGTGGCCGAGGTGGTGACGCTGGGCGCGCCGTTGCCCCCGTTCGACGTCCACATCCCCCTGATGAGCCTGCCCCGGGTGTTCGCGACGGAGCTCGACACCATTCCCGATGCCGTGCCCTACCTTTCCCTTCCCGCCGGCGCCGAGGCCGGCGATGAAATCACAGCCGCCCCCGGCCTCAAGGTGGGGATCGTCTGGGCGGGCAGCCCGACCCGGCCCGATAATGACAAGCGGTCCTGCGAGCCGGGCCACTTCGCGCCCCTGATGGGGATTCCCGGGACCACGTTCTTCAGCCTGCAGGTGGGGGAATTCGCCGCGGGCTTGCGGGAACTGGAAGGCGAGGCCGTCGATCTCGCCCCCGGCCTCGGCGATTTCGCCGACACCGCGGCGGCCGTCCAGGCCCTGGACCTGGTGATCTCCGTGGACACGGCCGTCCTCCACCTGGCCGGCGCGCTGGCCAGGCCGGCCTGGGGCGCGCTCTCGTTTGCCACCGGGTTCCTGTGGATGCAGGGGCGGGACGACAGCCCCTGGTATCCCACCATGCGCCTGTTCAGGCAGGAGACCCCCGGGGACTGGGAGCCGGTGTTCCGGCGCCTGGGCCGGGAGCTGGAAGCCCTGGCCGGGGCCTGAAAATCATTCCATCCGGTAGACCCGGGCCGCGTTCTCGCGCCCGGCCCCCCGGGGTCACTCGACTTCTTTAAGCCGCGGGACGGGGGGGTCTTCGGCGGTGTCTTCCAGCTGCACGTTCTTTATCTTGTCGCCCCTGTCGGTGATCTTGCGGCTGGAGACGGCGATGCCGTCGATGTCCTCGCCGGCCTGGCGGAAGTGGGTCCTCAGCTTGCCCACGCGCTCGTCCAGGAGGCGCACGTCGTTCATCATCCTTTCCACCTCCAGCTGGATGAGGCCCGCCTGCTCCTTCATCTCGGCGTCCTTGAGGATGGCGCGGACGGTGTTCAGGGTCGCCATCAGCGTCGTCGGCGAGACGATGGCCACGTGGCGGCGATGCGCGTCGTCGACCAGGGCGGGGAAGTTGGCGTGGGCCTCGGCGTAGATGGCCTCCGACGGCAGGAACATGACCGCCCAGTCGGCGGTCTCTCCAGGGACCAGGTATTTTTCGGCGATGTCCTTGACATGTATGGAGAAATCCCTCTTGAAGGCGCGTTCGGCCCGCACCTTCTCGGCGTCGTTCGAGGAGGCGCGAAGCAACCGGTAGGCCTCCAGGGGGAACTTGGAATCAATGGCGATGCCGCCGGGCGGGGACGGCAGCTTGACCAGGCAATCGACCCGGTTGCCGTTGGAAAGGGTGTGCTCGAAAACGTAGGCGTTGGGGGGCAGGGCGTCGCGGACCAGGTCTTCCAGGCGGACCTGCCCGAAGGCGCCCCGCGCCTGCTTGTTGGACAGGATGTCCTGGAGGCCGACCATCTGGCGGGACAGCTCGGTGATGTTCTTCTGCGCCGAATCGATCACCGCCAGGCGTTCGTGCAGCCCCTTCAGGGAGAGGCCGGTCTTTTCCGTCTGCTGGGCGAGGCCGTCGCCGAGGCGCTTGGCGAGCGCCTCCAGCCGCTCGCCGACGGTCGCCTGGGACTGCTGCAGCTGCCCCGACAGTTGCGACTGCTGGGCCGCCAGCCTTTCCGCCGTCTCGATGATGCGGGCCAATTCCCGGGCGGTCTCGGCCCGGCCCCGCCGTCCGGCGAGGAAGGAAACGGCCAGGGCGCCCACGATCAGGGCCGCGATCAATAACAGGGATGCGTCTTCCATGGTTCCGCCCCACCATGCACAAGGGGGAGGCATCATACCAAGGCTTTCGGGCCGGGGATATTCTTGACTGTGGCCGCCCGAAACCATATGTGGAACGCCATGGCCGCCTTCCCCATCATCATCGCGCCCGACCCGGAATTGAAGAAGGTTTCGGCGCCGGTGGAGCGCGTCGACGACGGCGTTCGGGGGCTCATGGACGACCTGCTGGAGAGCATGCGGGCGGCCAACGGCCTCGGCCTCTCCGCCCCCCAGATAGGGGTGCTGAAAAGGGTGATCGTGGTCCAGCTCCCCGCCGGGGAGGACGAGGAGCCCGACCCGATGTTCCTCGCCAACCCCGAGATCACCTGGGCTTCCGGCGAGACCTACGGCGGCGAGGAAGGCTGCCTGTCCCTGCCCGATCACTTCGCCGAGGTGACCCGCCCCGCCGGCGTCCGGGTGCGCTACCTGGGCCGGGACGGCGAGACGGTCGAGCTGGACCTGGAGGGAATCGCGGCCAAGTGCGTCCAGCACGAAATGGACCACCTGGACGGCATCCTGTTCGTCGACCACCTGTCGGCCCTCAAGCGCAACATCATCCTGCGCAAGCTGGCCAAGTGGAAAAGGCAGAACGCCGCTTAGGTTTCCCTCGGCTCCAATGCAAGAGCGCTATCCGGTTAGTTGGGATCAATTTGATGGGAGCAAATCGGCTCATCCGGGCAGGCGCGGCGCGCCGCGCGATGCGGTGCATCGGGCAAGCGCCGCAACGCACCCGGGGGGCCGATTTGCCCCACCGGAGGCCGGGTGCTTTTGCGCCGTGGACGTCGTTGCCCGCCCCTTGTGATGGTCCACCATCACGGCGGAACGGTCGCCTAGCCACGACGCAAAATCATCCCGGTCAAATGGTCCCAACTAACCGGATAGCGCTCTAACTAAGAGTATTCCTTGAACACCAGGCAGGCGTTGGTTCCCCCGAAGCCGAAGGAATTGGACAGGGCCGCCTGGATTTTCCGCTCCCTGGCCTGATGGGGAACCAGGTCGATGCCGCCGCTATCCAGGGGGTTGTCCAGGTTGAGGGTCGGCGGCACCACGCCGTGAGCGATGGCGAGCATGGAGAATATGGCTTCGACGGCGCCGGCCGCTCCCAGCAGATGGCCGATGGCCGATTTGGTCGACGACATGGCAAGGGACCGGGAGGCGTCCCCGAACACCCGCTTCACCGCTTCCAGCTCGATTTCGTCGCCGAGCGGGGTCGAGGTCCCATGGGCGTTGACGTAGCCGATGTCTTCCGGCGTCAGCCCGGCCCGCTCGATCGCCGTCGTCATGCAGCGGAACGCCCCGTTCCCGTCGGCGGGGGGCGCGGTGATGTGATGGGCGTCCCCCGACATGCCGTAGCCTACCACCTCGGCATGGATATGGGCGTCGCGCCTCTTCGCGTGTTCCAGCTCCTCGAGGATCACCACCCCGGCGCCGTCGCCCATGACGAAGCCGTCCCGGTCATGGTCCCAAGGCCTGGACGCCTTTTCCGGGGTATCGTTGAAGTTGGTGGAGAGCGCCCTGGCCTGGGCGAAGCCGGCCATGCCCAGCCGGCAGACCGCCGCCTCGGCCCCGCCGGCGACCATGACGTCGGCGTCGTCCAGCATGATCATGCGGGCGGCGTCGCCGATGGAATGGGCACCCGTGGAACACGCCGTGACCACCGCGTGGTTGGGGCCCTTGAAGCCGTACTTGATGGAGACATGGCCGGAAATCAGGTTGATCAGGCTGGAGGGGATGAAAAAGGGGCTCAGCCGCCTGACCTTGCCCCCCTCGACGGTCAGCGCCCCCCTGGAAATTTCCGCCAGGCCGCCGATGCCCGATCCGATCGATACGCCTGTGCGCAGAAGGGATTGCTCGTCCGTCGGCGTCCATCCCGCGTCTTCCACCGCCTGTATCGCCGCCGCCACGCCGTAGACGATGAATTTGTCCATCCGGCGCTGGTCCTTCGGCGACACCCAGTCGTCCGCGTTGAACAGCCCGTCGCCGGAATTGCCGGACGGCACCTCGCCCGCGATCTTCGCCGGCAGGTCCGAAATATCGAATGAGTCGATGGCCCTGATGCCGGACTCGGAATTGATCAGGCGTTCCCAAGTGGCCTTGATGCCTATGCCAAGGGGAGTCACGAGTCCCATGCCGGTGACGACCACTCGTTTCATGCTGTCCCGTTCTCGCGGGGGACGCGGGATGGCCGGCCTGGCGCCGGGGCGGGCTCAACCCGTAGTCCGCCTTGGTTAAACCTCAAGATAACTGTGATTGAATGTAGTCGATGGCGTCCTTGACGGTGAGGATTTTTTCGGCCGCGTCGTCGGATATCTCGCAGTCGAATTCCTCCTCGAAGGCCATGACCAGCTCGACGGTATCCAGGCTGTCCGCCCCCAGGTCGTCGATGAAACTGGCATTGTCTACTACTTTCGATTCCTCGACCCCCAAGTGTTCCAGGACAATTTTTTTGACGCGCTCGCCGACATCACTCATGGTCTTTACCCTCGGCTATAAGTTTTTGAAATACGCCCGCGACTTCCCGGGGCGTTCATGATCCGGGACCCGCTCACGGCGGCCCGTTTCCTAACACACTTTGCCGACCTTGGCCAGCGCCCAGAGGCGGCCCGTGAAGAGACCCGATCGGCCCTGGGAAGAGGCCCCGGATGTCCATTACCGAGACGCCTCATATCATGGCCATCCCGCCGTTCACGTGCAGGGTCTGGCCGGTCACGAAAGACGCTTCCTCGCTGGCCAGGTAGACGACGCCCGAGGCCACGTCCTCCACCACGCCCAGCCGGCGGACCGGGATGGTGGAAAGCAGCGTTTCCTTCTGCGCCTCGCTAAGACCCTCGGTCATCGCCGTCATGATGAACCCGGGAGCGACGCAGTTGGCCGTGATCCCCCTGGACGCGATCTCGAGCGCGATGGACTTGGTCATCCCGGCCAGCCCCGCCTTGGAAGCAGAGTAGTTGGCCTGTCCCGGGTTCCCCGTCGCCCCGACCACGGAGGTGATGGAAATAATCCGCCCCCAGCGGTTTTTTATCATCCCCCTCAGGGCCGCGCGGGTCAGCCGGAAGGCGGCGGTGAGGTTCAGCTCCAGGACCCCTTCCCAGTCCTCGTCCTTCATCCTGAGGAGAAGGTTGTCCCGGGTCTTGCCGGCGTTGTTGACCAGGATGTCGATGCGGCCCATGGCGTCGGCGGCCTGCCCGGCCAGGGTCGCCGCGGCGCCCGCCTCGCCCAGGTCGGCGGCAATCACGTGGGCGCCGTCGCCCAGTTCCGACGCCAGGTCCTGCAGGGCCTGGACCCGGGTCCCCGACAAGGCGACGGCCGCGCCCTGGCCGTGAAGGGCGCGCGAGATGGCGCCGCCGATCCCCCCCGAGGCGCCGGTCACCAGGGCGCATTTTCCGCTGAGATCAAACATGCTTCGCCTATCCATCCACCTTCAGGAAGGCTTCCACGTCGCCGGGCCCCTCGACGCTCATGGCGACGAGGTCGCGGTCGATGCGCCGGGCCAGTCCGGTCAGCACCTTGCCGGTGCCGATCTCGGCCATGGTGTCGACGCCGAGCTCCCTCATGGCGAGCACGCTTTCGCGCCACCTGACCATGCCGGTCACCTGTTCCACCAGGAAGCCGCGAATGCGCTCGCAATCCTCCACCGGGGCGGCGGTCACGTTGGCGATCAGCGGCACCATCGGCGGCACCATGGTCGCCTCGGCCAGGGCGTCCGACATGACTTCCGCCGCCGGCGCCATCAGGGGCGAGTGAAAAGGCGCGCTGACAGGCAGCATGACGCTGCGCTTGGCGCCGCGCCCGGCGGCGATTTCAACGGCCCGTTCAACGGCCTCGCGGCTGCCGCTGACCACCACTTGGCCAGGCGCGTTGTCGTTGGCGCATGCGGCCCCCGCTTCCTCGGCGGCGGCGCGGACATCGTCCACATCCAGGCCCATGACCGCCGCCATGGCCCCCTCGCCCACCGGCACCGCCCGTTGCATGGCGCGCCCGCGGGTCTTCAGCAGCCGCGCCGCCTCGACGGTCGAAAACGTGCCGGCGGCGGCCAGGGCGGAGTATTCCCCGAGGGAATGTCCGGCCACGCAAATGACCGCGCGCCCCAGATCGACACCGCCTTCATGCCGCAACACGCCGATGACGGCGAGGCTGGCGGCCATCAGGGCGGGCTGGGCGTTCTCGGTCAGGGTGAGCTCGTCTTCGGGCCCGTCGAACATGAGCCTGGACAGGTTCTGCTTGAGGGCCTCGTCCACTTCCTCTAACACCAGTCTGGCAGCGGGAAAGGCGGCGGCAAGCTCCTTGCCCATACCGACCTTCTGCGATCCCTGGCCGGGAAAAACGAAGGCGCGTCCCATGGCCTCCCCTCCGCGAAGTTCTTCGGCAAGTGATACCGCGTCCGCCCCCCCTGTCAAGCGCTTGCCAGGGGATCCGTTTCGTGTATAGTCCTCTCCCTCTCCTTGCCAGGGGTCACCTGGCTATGCCCGCCGATGGGTTTCGGCGGGTTGAGACAAGCCTAAAGGAGCCCGGAATTGCCTTACTACGAAAGCGTGTTCATCGCACGCCAGGATGTCTCTGCGGCCCAGGTCGAAAGCCTCGCGGACGACTTTTCAAAGGTCATCGAGGACGGCGGCGGCAAGGTCGCCAAGAAAGAATCCTGGGGACTGAGGACGCTCGCCTATAAGATCAAGAACAACCGCAAGGGCCACTACACGCTTCTCAACATCGATGCCCCGGCGGGTGCCGTCCAGGAAATGGAACGGCTCATGCACATCAACGAGGATGTCCTTCGCTACCTCACGGTGAAGGTGGACGAATTGGAGGAAGGCCCGTCCGCCATCTTGCAGAGCCGCTCCGGCCGCGACGAGCGTCCGGGCCGCTTCGGCCGCGACGAGCGTCCGCGCCGCTCCCGCGACAACGACCACCACCGCCGCGACGACGCAGAGCACCCGCTACGCTCCAAGGCCAAGAAGGACGAGGCCGTCGAGGCCAAGAAGGACGAGGCCGTCGAGGCCAAGAAGGACGAGGCCGTCGAGGCCAAGGATGATGGCCAACCCGAAGATGCCGCGGATAAGACAGGAGACGACGCATGAGAGGCGCGAGCGGCGGACGCAAGCCCCCCGGCAGGAGAGGCGGCGGTTCCCGGCGGCCTTTTTTCCGACGCCGCAAGACCTGCCCCTTCTCCGGCTCGAAGGCGCCGAAGATCGACTACAAGGACGTAAAGCTCCTGCGACGCTATACCTCCGAACGGGGCAAGATCGTGCCCAGCCGGATCACGGCCGTCTCCACCAAGAAGCAGCGCAAGCTGGCGCAGGCCATCAAGCGGGCCCGGTTCCTGGCCCTGATGCCCTATCTCGTCAAGTAAGGGGGGCTCCCTAGTGTCCCCGGGAGCCGCCAGTTGATCCCGATGTCAAAGAATACGTTGATCGCCCTGGGGGGCGGCGGCCTGAGCGCCATCGCTTCCCTGGCGTTCATGTCGGGATCGCCGGGGGCGTTGATTTTCGTCTACCTGGCGCCCTTGCCCCTGCTGACGGTGGGACTGGGGTTAGGTCCCCTGGCGGTGACGGTGGGGGGCATCTCCGGCCTCCTGATCGCGGGCCTGTTCGGGGGCGCCATGACGGCGGGCCTGTTCGGAATGATTCACGCCCTGCCCGCGTGGCTGGTGACCCGCCAGGCCCTGTTGCAGCGGCCGGCGCCGGACGGCGGCATGAACTGGTATCCCGCGGGCTTTGTCCTGAGCTCGCTGGCGGCGCTGGGCGCGGCCTTTTTCACGCTGACGGCGCTGATCACATCGAGCGGGGAGGGCGGCCTGGAAATGGCCGTATCCGCCTACCTGGACCAGGTCTTCACTTACATGGCGCCGTCCCTGCCCGTCGAGGAAAGGGGCCACGTCGTGGCCGCGCTGACGTCCGTATTCCCGGGCGCCCTGGTCACCTCCTGGGTGGTGATGATGGCGATCAACGGCGTTCTCGCCCAGTGGATCCTGGTCCGCCTGGGGCGAAACCAGAGACCGTCACCGGCCCTGGCGGACCTGGAGCTTCCCGACTGGCTGTCCTGGATCCTGGTGGGGAGCGCCGTCATCGCCCTGCTGGGGTCGGGAGCGGTGGAGTATATCGGGCGCAACACGGTGATGATCCTGGCGGTTCCCTACTTTTTCCTCGGTCTCGCGGTGGTCCATGCCTTGGCGCGCCGTGTCTCGTCCACGGGGATGATCTTGACGGCCTTTTATTTGATATTGTTGGTATCCGGCTGGGCCATATTCACGGTCGCCGGATTAGGAATGGCCGAACACTGGCTCGGGCTGCGCCGGCGCCTCAAGGGCCCGGACCGAGGTTAAGGAGATTGAATGATGGAAGTCATCCTGTTGGAGCGAATTGAAACCCTGGGCCAGATGGGGGACGTGGTCAATGTCAAGCCCGGCTACGCCCGCAACTATCTCCTGCCGCAAAGGAAGGCCTTGCGCGCCACCGAGGAAAACCGGCACCTGTTCAAGGAAAAGCGGGTGCTGTTGGAAGCCGACAACCTGGAACGCCGCCAGGAGGCCGAAAAGGTCGGCGGCAAGCTCGACGGTCTCTCCGTGACCCTGATCCGCCAGGCCGGGGAAGCGGGCCAGCTCTATGGGTCGGTCAGGTCCCACGACATCGCCGACCTCGTCAGGGAGGCCGGCTTTGCCATCGACCGGCGCCAGGTGCAGCTTTCCAATCCGATCAAGTCCGTCGGCGTGCACGATGTCATGGTCGAGCTTCATCCCGAGGTTTCGGTGACCATCTCCGCCAACGTGGCCCGCTCCGAGGACGAGGCCAAGATCCAGGCCAAGACCGGCAAGGCCGTCGTCCACCTGGAGGATGAACAAGAGCAACGCGAGGCCGAAACGGCCGAGGAAGCCCAGGCCAAGGAGACCGATATCTTCGAGGAAGGCGCGGACGAAGACTCCGCGGACGAGGAGGCGGCGGGAGACACCGATGCGCCGCCCGCGGGCGATCAGGACGAGGAAACCGCAGGCTAGGGCTGGGTTGTATAATTCCTAGAGTCGGACAATCCGGCCTTCATATTTCGACAGGCTAAGTATGAAGGCCTCAAGCTAGCCTTACGTCCCGGACGTTTATTCCCGGAATAGCCGATTGCTCCCCCCCACCCTTCCCCTCCGCCCTGGCCGGGGAGGGGGCAGCCTTATGGGATGGGAGCAACATTCGATGGTCCTGTCCCCGGGTTTGCGGAGAATCCCCCTTTGGCGTAAAATGCGCCGACGGATCGCCATCCGTTGGTAATTGTGGCGACGATGATGCTTTGGGGTCTGCTCAACCGCCTGATCCGGGTGGGCACGCTGACCGTCATCGATGCGGACGGTAAGGCCCACGTTTTTTCTGGGGACGAAGCCCCGGGCGAAACAGATCCCTGGATCCGCAAGTACATCTTCCCCGGGGGCTACATCCCGGCGCTGTCGGAAGTGGCCGCGTCCGTGGAGAAGGCGGGCCTGTGGACCACCGACGTCGAGGTTCTGCGCCTGCACTACGCCGAGACCATTCGCCACTGGCGGCGGCGCTTCCAGGCCAACCGGGACAAGGCGGCGGCCCTCCAGGACGAGCGTTTTTGCCGCATGTGGGAATACTACCTGGCTTCGGCCGAGGTCGGATTCCGCTATCTCAGGAACACGGTCTTCCAGATCCAGCTGTCGAAGCGGCAGGACGCGGTGCCCCTTACCCGCGATTACCTGGCCCAGTTGTCTCTCGACGACCGGAAGGGGTCGGGAAGGGAAAGCCGCCACGCGGCCTGAGAGGGACCCCCGGGCGCGGCAATCCGTCGTTAGCGTGATGCGCCCGTTTGATCCAGTGGGCCGGAGTCTAGATCGAATTCTCGTCCCGCGACGGAGAGAAAATTCCAAACGAATTCCGCGAAGGAACGTACGATTTCCAATCGATAGTGCTCTCTCTCAAACCTCATCAGAACGATTTCGGCTTTGTCCAGGATGGTTCGGGTGCCCCCGCCAATCGGAAAATTGTCCAGGTCGAGCGGACAGCCCGAGTTCAACACCAATGCCGCCGCCGGACCGGAAACGTCGATGCCGACGGTGCGGTGGCCGACATCGACGAGACTATGGGTGGCTCGTTCACTCATCTCCGCGAAACGAGCCGCGATTCCTTCTCGCTCGGAAACCGGGGCCGTCAAAAACCACTCATCCGGCCCCAGGCAAAGCGCTGTCCTTTGAACGGCTGATGACATCTTGCCAATATCAGCGGGAATATCCTGGCCAAAAGCCTCGACCGCTTTTTCCAGGTGCGCCTCGGCAATGCGCAAACTGAAGCGCGCGCAATCGCGCGAGGGGCGCATGAGCAGCCTTGGCCCTGATCCGGCGGTAAAGGCCGCGCCATCGAGCGGATTGAAAGGGGTGTGAATAACTTCCTCAGACATTCAGGCGCTCCCCTTCCGCGTCATAGAAGACGGGTTCGACTACCCTGACCTGGTGAATACCGTCAGGCATGGGAACGTAAAGTTCCGCCCCCATTCGCGCCCGCCCGCCTTCGACAACGGCCAGGGCAATGGAACTGCGCAGGGTTTCGCTCCAATATGAGGAGGTGACGTGGCCGATCATTTTCATCGGCGGCGACGGTGTTTTCTCGGCGACGATTTGCGCCCCTTCCTCGAGGACGTATTTCGGATCGCCGGTCAGCAATCCGACCAGTTGTTTACGGTTCGATTTCAGCATATCGGGGCGTTCCAATGAACGCTTGCCGACAAAATCAGGTTTTTTCCTGCCGATCGCCCACGCCATCCCCACATCGTCGGGCGTTTGCGTGCCATCTGTTTCCTGACCGACGATGATGTAGCCCTTTTCGGCTCTGAGAACATGCAGGGCCTCCGTGCCATAGGGCACGATATCGTACTTGGCGCCCGCATCCATCAAGCGTTCCCAAACGGCGAGACCGTAGCCGGACGGCACGTTGATCTCGAAACCCAACTCCCCGGTGAAACTGATCCGGAACAGCCGGGTCGGCACGCCGAAGATACTCCCTTCGCGGATCGCCATGTGGGGGAAGGCCTCTTTGCTCAGCTCAATTCCCTCGACGAAGGGCTCGATAAGCTTGCGCGCGTTCGGGCCGTTGAGCGCGATCACGGCCCATTGTTCGGTGATCGATGTCAGCCAGACGCCCAAGTCCGGCCACTCGGTTTGCAGGAAATCTTCCATGCTTGCAAAGACCCTGGGCGCGCCACCCGTCGTTGTCGTGACGTGGAAGCGGTCTGCGGCCAAACGGCCGACGACACCATCATCGAAAATGAAGCCGTCTTCGCCCAGCATCAGCCCGTAACGGCAGCGTCCGACGCCGAGCTTGGCCCACGGGTTGGTATACATGCGATTGAGAAACTCGGCGGCGTCGGGCCCCACCACTTCGATCTTGCCCAGTGTGGAGGCGTCCTGGATACCGATGGACGTTCGCGTGGCCTTGCATTCGCGGGCGACGGCGGCGCCCATATCCTCGCCCGCTCGCGGAAAATACCGGGCCCGGCGCCAAAGGCTTACGGGTTCGAAGACGGCGCCGATCTTTTCCGCCCAACCGTCGATCGGGGTCTTGCGCGTCACATCGAACAGATCGCCCCGGCAGCGTCCGGCAAAAGCGCCGAACGACGTCGGCGTATAGGGCGGGCGAAACGTCGTCAACCCGACGTCGACGATGGGCCGGCCAAGGGCATCGGACGCTATCGCCAGGCCGTTCAGGTTCGACGTCTTGCCCTGATCCGTGGCCATGCCCTTGGTGGTGTAGCGCTTGATGTGCTCGATCGAATGAAAGCCCTCGCGCACCGCCAGACGGACGTCCTTGGCCGTCACGTCGTTCTGAAAATCGACGAACGCCATGATGCGGGACGGATCGGCGGCGCTCGGCAGTTCTTTGCCCGAGATTCCCGCACACGACGCTTC
>JADFTO010000245.1 GCA_022560215.1 Pseudomonadota bacterium
GCCTTCGTCGCCGCCGCCATCCTCACGCCCCCCGACGTGATCAGCCAGATCGGCCTCGCCGTCCCCACCATCCTGCTTTACGAGATCTCCATCTACTGCGTGCGCTTTGTGGAAAGGAAGCGGGCCGCCGCCGACGACGCGGACGAAGAGGAGGGCTCCACCGGCGGCGGGCAAAAGGCAGGGGAAACGGGCGCCTCCTGATCCCCGCCGGCCGGTTGCGGTGGAGGGGATTTCCCTATAAGAACCCCATCATATTAATCGGTCGCAATTCAATCCCGCACCGGCAGCCGCCCATGTTCGACATCAAATGGATCCGCGACAACCCGGAGGACTTCGACAGGGGGGTCGCCCGGCGCGGCCTGGACCCCGCCGCGGGCGGGCTGATCGAACTGGACAAGGCCCGCCGCCGGGCCGAGACCCGGGCCCAGGAGATCAAGGCCAGGCGCAACAAGCTCTCCAAGGAGATCGGGGCCGCCAAGGCCAAGGGCGAGGACGCGGACGCCCTCATCGAGGAGGTGTCCCGCTCCAAGGATGAAGAGAGCGAAGCCGGCGAGGCCGCCCGCAAGGCCGGCGCGGAGATGGAGACGGCGCTCGCCGTCATCCCCAACCTTCCCGCCGCCGACGTCCCCGACGGCCCCGACGCCGCCGCCAACTTGGAGGTCCGCCGCTGGGGCAACGCGCCGGCGCTGGATTTCCAGCCCCGGGAGCATTTCGAGATCGGCGAGGCCCTGGGCCAGATGGATTTCGAGCGGGCCGCCCGCATGTCCGGCGCCCGCTTCGTGATCCTGAGAGGGGCGCTGGCCCGCATGGAGCGCGCCCTGGCCGCGTTCATGCTGGACCTGCACACCTCCGAGCACGGCTACACCGAGATCAACCCCCCGGCCCTGGTGCGCGACGAGGCCGTCTTCGGCACCGGGCAGCTGCCCAAGTTCGGCGACGACCTGTTCCAGACCAAGAAGATCGACATCGAGGCCCTGAACGAGCACGTCTCGTCGGTCGTCGATCCCTGGGAAAAGGCCCGCATGGACGGACTGGACCTGGAGAAGCTGTCGCCGGCCGAACAGTTCGAGGCCGCCCGCAACCACATCGCCCAGGTCGTGGCCAAGACCCGGACCCTGACCAGGGAGGCCCTGGAAAGGGGCGACTTCGAGGAACGCTACTGGATGATCCCGACGGCCGAGGTGCCGCTCACCAACATGGTGGCCGGCGAGATCGTGGACGAGGCCGAACTGCCGGAGCGGCTGGTGGCCATGACCTGGTGCTTCCGCTCCGAGGCCGGGGCGGCGGGCAAGGACACCCGGGGCATGATCCGCCAGCATCAGTTCACCAAGGTCGAGATGGTCAGCATCACCAAACCGGAGGACTCGGATTCCGAACTCGAGCACATGACGGACTCGGCCGAAGAGGTCCTGAAGCGCCTCGTCCTCCCTTACCGCACGGTGGTGCTGTCCACGGGCGACATGGGGTTCGCGGCCAGGAAGACCTACGACATCGAGGTCTGGCTCCCCGGCCAGAACGCCTTCCGCGAGATTTCCAGCTGTTCCAACTGCGGCGACTTCCAGGCCCGGCGCATGATGGCCCGCTGCCGGCCCGCCGGCGGCAAGGGCGCCCGCTTCGTCCACACCCTCAACGGGTCGGGCCTGGCGGTGGGGCGGACCCTGATCGCCATCCTGGAGAACTACCAGCGCGCCGACGGCTCGGTGGGCGTGCCCGAGGCCTTGAGGCCCTACATGGGCGGGCTGGAAGCGATCACGCCCGCCCCATGAAGGACCGCCTGCCCGACCTGGCAAGGGCGCGGGTCCTGATCACCAACGACGACGGCGTCAACGCGCCCGGCCTCAAGCTCCTGGAGCGCGTCATCCGCCCCCTGGTCCGGGAGGTCTGGGTGGTGGCGCCGGAGACCGAGCAGAGCGCCGCCGGCCATTCCCTGACCCTGCGCCGGCCCCTGCGCCTGCGCAAGATCTCGGGCCGGCGCTTCGCCGTCGACGGCACGCCGACGGACTGCGTGCTGCTGGGCGTCAAGAAGGTGCTCGAGGACCGCCCCCCCGACCTGGTGCTGTCGGGCATCAACCGGGGCGGCAACCTGGGCGAGGACGTGACCTATTCGGGCACCATCGCGGCGGCCATGGAGGCGACGCTGCTGGGCTTCCCGGCCGTCGCACTGAGCCAGGTCAGCGACGACCGGCGCGCCGTCAAGTGGGCGACGGCCGAACACTGGTTCGGCCCGGTGCTGGACAGCCTCAGCGCCCATTCCTGGCCCCCCAACGTGTTCATCAACGTCAACTTCCCCGACGTGCCCGCCCGCTCGGTCAAGGGCATCGAGATCACCCGCCAGGGCCAGCGCAAGATCAGCGGCGACCTGAAGGAAGGGGTGGACCCGCGCGGCGAGACCTTTTACTGGATCGGCACCCAGCGCTTCTTGGAGGACCCCCGCCGCCGGGGCACGGACCTGAACGCGGTCAAGCGGGGCGCCATCTCCATCACGCCGCTGACCCTGGATCTGACCCACGGGGCCACCGTCCGGGCCTTGCGGAAGGGCCCGCCGTGACACCGGATTCCCGCAAGATCAGGCTGATCCTGGATCTCCGCGCCGGCGGCGTCACCGACAGGCTTGTGCTGGGCGCCATGGAGCGGGTGCCGCGCGAGCTGTTCGTGCCCAAACTCTTCCGGGACAAGGCCTACGACAACGTGGCCCTGCCCATCGGCCATCACCAGACGTTAAGCCAGCCCCTGGTGGTGGGCCTGATGACCCAGGCCTTGGAGGTGGGGCCACGCATGAAGGTGCTGGAGATCGGCACCGGGTCCGGCTATCACGCGGCGGTGGCGGCCAGGCTCTGCCGGCGGCTCTACACCATCGAGCGCCACCCGGACCTGCTCGGCGAGGCCGAGGCCAGGTTCGCCGAGCTCGGCATCTCCAACATCACGACCAGGGCAGGGGACGGCACCCTGGGCTGGCCCGAGCAGGTGCCCTTCGAGCGCATCCTGGTCACCGCGGCCGCCGCCGACGTGCCGGCCCCCCTGGTGGATCAACTGGCCGAAGGCGGCGTCATGGTGGTGCCCGTGGACGACGGCTCGGACGATGGCCGGCGGCTGATCCGGGTCAGGCGCTCGAGTGACGGGGTGGAGACCGAGGATTTGGGCCCGGTCAAGTTCGTGCCCCTGGTGCCCGAGCGGGTACGGGGGACGGGGTAGGATAAGCGGCGGCCCCGCCGGTTAGGGCCATTCAATGGGAGCCGGCCGTTTCGAGTTCCGCTATACTCCCCCCATGATCGGCACTCGCGCCCTTTGGCCCCTGGCGGCCGGGTTGCTGCTGCTCGCGGGCTGCGGCTGGATGGAATGGCCGCCGCCGGGACCCAAACCCCGGGCCGCCGCCGGACCGCCGCCGGCGAGATCCGCCGCCGCCTCCGTCGTCGCCGCCAAGGGGGACACCGTCTACGGGATCGCGCGCCGTCACCGGGTGTCCGTCCGCGCCGTGATCGAGGCCAACGGCCTCACGCCCCCCTACCGGCTGCGGGCGGGCCAGCGCCTGGTCCTGCCCAGGCCCCGGACGCACCTGGTTGGGCGGGGCGATACGCTTTACGGCATCTCGCGCCGCTATCGCGTCGGCATGTACGCCCTGGCCCGGGCCAACGGCTTGGGTCCCCCCTACACCATCCTGGTGGGCCAGCGCCTGCGCCTGCCGGGCGGCAGTGCGAA